>NZ_JBIBHN010000015.1:0-177887 GCF_042957035.1 Streptomyces sp. NPDC008137
TCGTAGCGGCGGATGAGCTGTCCGGTGGACCGATCCAGCCAGGCCAGGCGGTTGAGGCCGTGGCGGACCAGGACGCGGTGCACGGTCGAGGCGGGCAGGCCCAGGATCGGGCCGATGCGGGCCGGGCCGAGCTTGCGATCCTGCCGAAGGCGGCACACGCGCGCCTCGATCGCCCCTGCCGTGCGGTGCGGTGTCGTGCGCGGACGGCTGGACCGGTCGTGCAGTCCCTGCTCGCCTTCGGCCCGCCAGCGGCGCATCCACTTGTGCGCGGTGACGCGGGAGATGCCCATCTCGGCGGCAACATGGGCGACAGGGCGTCCGGTGCGGACACGTTCAACCAGCAGCCGCCTGCCATGGACGGTCAGCCGGGCATTACGGTGGAACACGAAGGCCTCCGTGCGGTGAAGATTCGACACCTCCACCACACACGGAGGCCTTCGCCGTGATCAAGCCCGTCTGGCGTCACCAACCTGTCCGGTCAGCACACCTAGGGCCGTTCGTCCCCTGCCGCCGGCACCGTGAGCCGCGCTGTCATGGTGGGGGGACCTGCGCGACGGTCGCCGCTTCGGACGGACCGAGGTGTGCCATGAAACCCTCCATCCTCACGGCCCGGCTGGGCCGCCTGGCATCGGCGGCCTCGCTGGAATCTGCTCTTCTGGTCGTCACGTCGACGGCCGTGACCGCCGGCGGCATCGCCTGGCTCGTCGGTGCCGACCCTCTCGCCGACCTCCTGTGGGGTCTGGGCACAGTCTCCGCGGTCGTGCCCGCGGTGGGATGGGTGTGGTCGACGCTGCGGCGCGGGCATGCCGGCGTGGACGTGATCGCCGTGCTTGCCCTGGGGGGGCACCCTTGCCGTCGGCGAGTACCTGGCCGGCGCCCTGATCGGGCTGATGCTGGCCACCGGCCGCACCCTGGAAGCAACTGCCCGGAAGCGCGCCTCCCACGACCTGCGGGCCCTGCTGGAACATGCCCCGCGCTCGGCACGTCGCCGCACGGAGGACGGGGTGCGCTCCGTGCCACTGGCCGAGATCGGCGTCGGCGACCTGCTCGTGGTCGGCCCCGGCGAGGTGGTCCCCGTCGACGGCACCCTGGAGAGCTCCGCCGCCGTCCTCGACGAGTCCGTGCTCACCGGTGAGCCCCTGCAAGTCGAACGCCCCCGAGGCACGACAACGCGCAGCGGCGTCGTCAACGCCGGGGGTGCCTTCGAACTGCGGGCGACCGCGGCCGAGCAGGACAGCACGTACGCCGGCATCGTGCGGCTGGCTCAGCAGGCGGGCGCGCAGAACGCGCCCGTCGTGCGGCTGGCCGACCGCTACGCGGTTTGGTTCCTGCCCCTTTCCCTCGCCGTCGCGGGACTGGCCTGGCTGATCAGTGGCTCCGCGGTCCGGGCGGTCGCGGTCCTGGTCGTCGCCACTCCGTGTCCGCTCCTGCTCGCCGCGCCGGTCGCGATCGTCTCGGGTCTCTCCCGTGCCTCCCGCCTGGGCGTTGTCATCAGGGACGGTGGCGCGCTGGAGAATCTTGGCCGGTCCCGCACCCTGCTGCTGGACAAGACCGGCACCCTCACCCGCGGCCGTCCCCGCGTCGTCGACGTCACCGCCGCACCCGGCTGGACAACCTCCGAAGTACTCCGCCTGGCCGCATCGGTCGACCAGTACTCGCCCCACGTGCTCGCCCGGGCGATCGTCGCCACCGCACGGGATCGCAAGCTGGATCTGACGGTTCCCGCCGACGTCACCGAGGAACCCGGCCGGGGCCCCACCGGAACGGTGGACGGACACCGCGTCGCCATCGGTCGCGCCGATTCCGGCGAGGCCCGGCCGGCCTGGGCCGGCGCGGTCGACAACCGTGCCCTTCTCGACGGAGCGGCCGTCGCCTGGCTCACCGTCGACGGGAAACCGGCCGGCGCCGTCCTTCTGCGCGACGCTTTGCGCCATGACGCCCCACGTACCCTGCGCCACCTTCGTTCGGCAGGTATCGACCGGGTGCTGATGCTCACCGGGGACCGCGCCGAACCCGCCCGCGAGGTCGCCGCCGTCCTGGGTCTGGACGACGTACGCGCCGAGCTCGGCCCGGCGGAGAAGGTCGCCGCGGTGCGTGCCGAGCGGGACCGTGCGGTCACCGTGATGGTCGGCGACGGTGTGAACGACGCCCCCGCCCTCGCCGCCGCCGATGTCGGCGTGGCCATGGGCGCCCGGGGTTCCACCGCCACCTCCGAAGCCGCCGACATCGTCCTGACCACCGACCGCGTCGACCGTCTGGCCGACGCCCTCTCCATCGCCGTACGCGCCCGGCGCATCGCTGTGCAGAGCGCCCTCGGCGGCATGCTGCTGTCCCTCGCCGCGATGGCCGCGGCGGCGGCCGGGCGGCTCCCGCCGGCCGCCGGTGCGCTGCTCCAGGAGGGCATCGACGCCGCCGTCATCCTCAACGCGCTGCGCGCCCTGCGCGTGGACCGGGCCGTGCGTCCCGCCCTCCCCCCGGACACCGAGGCGCTGATCCACCGCTTCGCCGCCGAACACGACGACCTGCAGGATGTTCTCGAAGCCGTGCGCACCGCCGCCGACCGGCTGTCCGACGCCCCGGGACCTCAGGCCCTCGCGGCGGTCGAGGAGGCACACCGGCTGCTCACGGAGCGGCTGCTGCCGCACGAGTACGCCGAGGAACACCGGCTCTACCCCGCCCTGGCTCCCGCTCTCGGCGGCCCCGAGGCCACCGCCACCATGAGCCGTGCCCACACGGAGATCGAGCGTCTCTCCCGTCGCATCGCCACCCATCTGCACCTTGCCCACGTCGCCGGTGGCCTGGCCCCCGACCAGCTCGACGACCTCCGCTCCTGCCTCTACGGCCTGAACACCGTGCTGCGCCTGCACTTCACACAGGAAGAGGAGAGCTACTTCTCCCTGGCGCCGTGAGTGCCGGGGGACCGTTCGGCACTGGCGCGGCCGTCCGCCGGCCCGCCGGCGCGCAGGACGGGAGCAAGGCGGCTCCGGTACGGAAGCGATCACCATGGAAGCCAAGCAGTGGACCGTCCGGATGTACACCTTCGAAGAGGGCGACAGCACACATGCGCGTGCCGTGCTCACCACCCGGCCCCGGAGCCGTGAAAGGGGGCTCCTCGGCCCGGCTCAGGCCTTCCGGCGGTCATGTCCGCTGGGGCACGACCGCGACGGGGCAGTGCGCGTGGTGCAGCAGGGTGTGGCTCACCCGGCCCAGTTGGAGGCCGAAGTGGCCGGTCCGGCGCCGCGCGCCCACGACCACCAGGTCGGCGGCGGCCGAGCGGTTCACCAGCACCTTGCGTGCCGGTCCCTCGACCGTGGCCCGGCGCACCCGCACGGCCTGGTAGTCGGCCACGACGAGGGCCACCAGCTGGTCCACCAGGTCCGAGGCCTGCGCCTCGTGCTCGTACACGGGAGCCTCGGCCGGTGCCGGGGGGTCGGCGCCTTCGTTCACCGGAAGGCGCCACGCGCGGACGACGTCGAGCTCACACCCACGGGCCTCCGCCTCACGGAACGCGAACCGGACGGCCTCGCCGCTCGTGTCGGGGTCCCCGGCACCGAGCAGGATCCGACCGTGCGTACCGGCCAGACCGGCCTTGTCGCCCCGGACCACGACGACCGGACAGTACGCACGGGCCGCGACAGCGAGGCTCACCGAGCCCAGCAGCGCTCCCTTCAGCTCTCCACGACCGCGCGACCCGGTCACCAGGGCAGAGGCGTTGTCTCCTTCGCTCAGGAGGGCGGACACCGCTTCCGCGGCCACCGCCTCGCCCGTCACCTTCAGGTCGGGGCTGAGCCGTCGAACGCGTTCCTCGGCGGAAGCCACTATGTGGTCCGCCATCACCCGATCCGAGGGGCGCTCTCGGCCCAGCGACGGCAACGCACCTTCATAGCGCTCCCACAGGGAGGCATAGACCAGCCGCAACGGCAGACCATGGCGGACGGCCTCGTCCACCGCCCAGTCGATGGCCAGGATGCTGCCGTCCGATCCGTCGACGCCCACGATCAAGGGCAGTTCCATGATCCCCACCGCCAATCTCTCGGGCTGCCATCACGTGCAGCAGAGGGTCTCCCGTCCACGGTCCCACTCCGGCTCCATCAGGGGCAGGGGCGGTCGGGCCCGGACGGAGGACGTTCGGCCCGTCTCAGGCAGAGGACCCGCTGGGGTCCGGGAAAGGGGCCACTCGCCCCTTACCGAACCGTCGGCGACCTACCAGGCTGGAACAGACGCGAAGGGCCACGACCCGGGGCGATCACCATGAAGAGGATCCAGGAAACGAAGCGTCCCCGGCCTCCGCAGCGGCCAGAGCCTCCCGACCTGCGGACACCTTCCGGACGCCCTATGCCCTGCTGAGCGTGGTCCGCGCCCATGACCTTTCCGGGCGGATCGAGGCCGATCGGCCCTGGTGGGCCGACCGGTCACGCGGTGTGCTGAAGGTGACGGGAAGGACGAGAGTGAGACGCGGAGAAAGCGGTTATGGCCGCGCACCGCGCAATCCGGATCCGCGAGAAGCGGATGTCCTTCCCGTTGTTCACGTGCCACGCTGCCCCGCGCGCCCGACCCGCCGCGACCGCCTCATCGAGGCCGAAGGTCCCCATGACGGTGCCCGGGCGGCCCGTGGTGTCGCACTCCCTGGAGGAACAGGCTGACAGCAGGGGGCTCGATCGGTATGCGGAGGGCGACGATGACGAACAGCCCGACGAACGGCGTCCTGGACAGGGACGGGTTGAGTGCCCTGGTCCGGCTCCTGGGCGCGCGGGGTCGCACGGTCATCGGCCCCACGGTCCGGGACGGAGCCGTCGTTCTCGACGAGATAGCGTCGGCCGACGACCTGCCCTTCGGCTGGGGCACGGAGGTCGAGGCCGGCCGTTACCGCCTCGTGCCGCGTGCCGACGGTGCCGTGTTCGCCCACACGGCCGGCCCTCAGTCGTGGAAGACGTTCCTGCACCCGCAGCGGGAGAAGCTCTGGAGTGCCGAGCGGACGCCGGACGGCCGCCTGTCGATCACCGAGGAGAACCCCGAGCAGCCGTCGTACGCCTTCCTGGGCGTACGCCCTTGCGACCTGCGGGCCATCGCGATCCAGGACCGGGTCCTGGCCGGCGGCCGGTACCGGGACAGGGATTACGAGGAACGGCGCACGGGAGCCTTTTTGATCGCCGCCGAGTGCACCGAACCGGGTGCCACGTGCTTCTGCGTCTCCATGGGGGGCGGCCCTGCCGCGGACGCCGGGTTCGACCTCGCCCTGACCGAGGTCCTGGACGAGACCGGTCACCGCTTCCTCGTCCGCGCGGGCAGCGAGGCCGGACAGGAAGTCCTGGCGCATGTCTCCCATCAACCGGCCGACCGGGCGACGGAGCACGCGGCCCGTGCCGCGGTCGACGCCGCCCGGGACCGGATGGGACGGGCCATGCCGCCCGTGGACCTACGGACCCTGATGGGCGGGAGCCTGGAGGCCGACCGCTGGGACGACGTCGCGGCCCGCTGCCTGACCTGCGGCAACTGCACCATGGTGTGCCCCACCTGCTTCTGCACGACCACCGAGGAGGTCACCGACCTCACCGGCGACCACGCCGAGCGGTGGCTGCGCTGGGACTCCTGCTTCGACATGGACTTCTCCTACCTCCATGGCGGGCCCGTGCGGTCCTCGGCGCGCAGCCGCTACCGCCAATGGCTCACCCACAAACTCTCCACCTGGTACGAGCAGTTCGGCAGCTCCGGCTGCGTGGGCTGCGGACGCTGCGCCACCTGGTGCCCGGTCGGCATCGACATCACCGAGGAAGCCGCCGCGCTGCACGACGAACTCGCCGACCGCCTGCGGCGCGAGAAGCAGAGAGAAGAGCAGAAGGAGACGGAACAATGACCACCACCACTCTCTCCATGGCTCTTCCGGTCGAACACCGCGACCAGTTGATGCGCCTCGCCCGAGAGGTCTCCTTCGAAGCCGGAGAACGCCTCTTCGACGAGGGTCGTCGCGCCGACCGGTTCTGGATCATCCGTACGGGCACCGTCCTCCTCGACATGCATGTGCCCGGCCGCCGTGCCGCCGTCATCGAGTCCCTGAGCCACGGCGAGCTCCTCGGCTGGTCCTGGCACTTCGCTCCGTACCGCTGGCAGTTGGGTGCGGAGGCTCTGAGCCCCGTGCGCGCCTGGGAGTTCGACGCGGAGGCCGTACGGGCCATGTGCGCGCGCGATCCCGAGTTCGGCCGGGCAGTTGCGACCTGGGTGGGCCGGGTCGTGGCACACCGGCTGCAGGCCTCGCGGATCCGCCTGCTGGACCTGTACGCGCCCCACGGCAGCGGGAGCCCGGCATGAACGAGCTCCCCGTCCCCTACCGGGTGACCCGAGTGCCGCGCGAGACGGCCGACACGGTCAGTCTCACGCTCACGCCCGCCGGCGAGGAGGAACTCGAGCCCTTCGCCCCCGGGCAGTTCGCCGTGGTGTACGCCTTCGGGGTCGGGGAGATCCCCGTATCGGTGTCCCGCATCGGACACCGGGAACTGGTCCACACGATCCGCTCGGTGGGCGCGGTCTCGGCCGCGCTGTGCGCGCTCCGGCCGGGGCAGGAGGTCGGCCTGCGCGGCCCTTTCGGTACCGGCTGGGAACTGGAGCGCGCGGCCGGTCAGGACGTCGTGGCCGTGACGGGCGGGATCGGTCTCGCGCCGCTGCGGCCTCTCGTGCTGACCGCACTGGCGGCTCGACGGACCTACGGACGGCTGAACCTGCTCGTCGGGACGCGCACTCCCGACGATCTCCTGTACGCCGAACGGATGCGCACCTGGGCGATCTCTCCCGACCCGCCGCACTGCTGGGTCACGGCCGACCGGCCGTCCCCGGGCTGGTGGGGCCAAGTCGGGCTCGTCACCACGCTGCTGAACACCGCCCGGTTCACGCCGGAGAACACCACGGCGTACGTGTGCGGCCCCGAGGTCATGATCCGGGCCACCGCGCGCGACCTGCTCCACCGCGGAGTGCCCGCGCACCGCGTCCGGGTCTCGCTGGAGCGGAACATGCGCTGCGCCACCGGGCACTGCGGCCACTGCCAGCTCGGTGGTGTGCTGCTGTGCCGCGACGGTCCCGTGATCGGCTGGGACCGGGCCGAAGCCCTGCTCTCGGTGAGGGAGTTGTGACATGACCGTCCCCACGCTCGCGGTGTTCAAGCTCGCGTCCTGCGACGGGTGCCAGCTCGCGCTCCTGGACTGCGAGGACGAGCTCCTCACGCTCGCCGGGAAAGTGCGCATCGTCCACTTCCTGGAGGCGTCCAGCGCGGTGGAACCCGGCCCGTACGACCTCACGCTCGTCGAGGGGTCGGTCACCACACCCGCCGACGCGGAGCGGATCCGGGAGATCCGCGCGCAGTCCCGCTTCCTCGTGACCATCGGCGCGTGCGCCACGGCCGGGGGCATCCAGGCGCTGCGGAACTTCGCGGACGTCGAGGAGTTCACCCGCACCGTGTACGCACGGCCCGACTACATCGACACCCTCGCCACCTCGACGCCCGTCGCGGACCACGTGGACGTGGACTTCGAGCTGCGCGGATGCCCCATCGACCGCAGGCAGCTCATCGAGGTGATCACCGCCTTCCTGGCGCAGCGCAAGCCGGACGTCCCGAACCACAGTGTGTGCTTCGAGTGCAAGCGCCGCGGCACGGTCTGCGTCACCGTGGCTCACGGCACCCCCTGCCTCGGCCCCGTCACGCACGCCGGGTGCGGGGCGATCTGCCCGGCGTACGGACGCGGCTGCTACGGCTGCTTCGGTCCCTCACGCTCGCCGATCCTGCGCGCGCTGATCCCGCTGCTGCACCGCGATGGCCTGGACGACCGCGACGTCGAACGCCTCCTGCGCACCTTCAACGCGCCCGAGTTCGACAAGGAGGCCCGGTCATGACCCACCGTGGCTCCCGCGTCCTGCGGGTCGGCTCGCTCGCCCGCGTGGAGGGGGAGGGAGCCCTGCACCTGCGCGTCGTCGGCAGCAGGGTCGAGGAGGCACGGCTGCGGATCTACGAACCCCCGCGCTTCTTCGAGGCGTTCCTGCGCGGCCGCTCGTACACCGAGCCGCCCGACATCACCGCCCGCGTGTGCGGGATCTGCCCCGTGGCGTACCAGATGAGCGCCTGCCGGGCGATCGAGGACGCCTGTGGCATCACGGTCGACCGTCCGATCCGCGAACTGCGCCGACTGCTGTACTGCGGCGAGTGGATCGAGAGCCACGCCCTCCACATCTACCTCCTGCACGCCCCGGACTTCCTCGGCTGCGACAGCGCCGTCGACCTCGCCCGCATCCGGCGCGCTGACGTGGAGCGGGGGCTGCGGCTGAAGCAGGCGGGCAACGCGATCCTCGAACAGCTCGGTGGCCGTGCGATCCATCCGGTCAACGTCCGGCTCGGCGGCTTTCACCGGGCGCCCGCCCGGGCCGAGCTGCGGCCGTTGCGGGAGCGCTTGCGCCGGGCCGCCGACGACGCCTGGGACACGGTCCGCTGGGTCGCGGGCTTCGACCTCCCGGACGCCGACCTGGACGCCGACTTCCTGGCCCTCACCGCTCCGGCGACGTACGCCATCGAGGACGGCGTCCCGACCGTGCTGCGCGGCGACGGTGGACGGGTGGAGTTCCCGGTCCGAGCCTTCCTGGACCACGTGCGCGAAGAGCAGGTGCCCCACTCGACCGCGCTGCACTCCCGGCTCGACGGCCGACGCCATCTCACCGGCCCGCTCGCCCGGTTCGCGGTCGGCGGCGACAGGCTCTCGCCCACGGCGCGGGAGGCGGCCCGCGAGGCGGGGCTGGGCGATCCCGCCCTCCGTGCGGCCTGCCGCAACCCGTACCGCTCGGTGCTGGTGCGGGCCGTGGAGGTGGTCTACGCGGTCGACGAGGCACTGCGGATCATCGAGGCCTACGAGCCCCCGAAACGTCCCCACGTCGACGTTCCCCCCGTCGCCGGCACCGGCCATGGCGCCACCGAGGCACCGCGCGGGCTGCTCTACCACCGCTACCGGCTGGACGCCGAGGGGACCGTCACGGACACGTGCCTGGTGCCGCCCACCGCGCAGAACCAGGGCGCCATCGAGGACGACCTGGTCCGGACCGTCGAGCGGGTCCTCGCCGAGGGCGAACCGTCCGACGAGGAGCTGACGCACCTGTGCGAGCGGGCCATCCGCAACCACGACCCGTGCATCTCGTGCTCCACGCACTTCCTGGACCTGACCATCGACCGCTCCTGACACCTCCGAGGAGGACACCATGCACGTCAGCCCGCACATCGTCAGCGACGTCATGACCCACACCGTCGTGGCGGTGGGCCGTGACGCCTCGTTCAAGGACATCGTCAAGCTCATGCAGGAGTGGAAGGTCAGCGCCCTGCCCGTGCTGGAGGGCGAGGGCCGGGTGATCGGCGTCGTGTCCGAGGCCGACCTGCTGGTCAAGGAGGAGTTCCGCGACAGCGATCCGGACCGCTTCACCCAGCTGCGCCGACTGCCCGACCTGGCCAAGGCCGGGGGCATGACCGCCGCGGACGTGATGAGCACACCGGCCGTCACGGTCCATCCCGGCGCCACGCTCGCGCAGGCGGCCCGCACCATGGCCCAGCGCAAGGTCAAGCGGCTGCCCGTCGTCAACGACGAGGGTCTCCTCGAAGGCGTGGTCAGCCGGGCCGATCTGCTCAAGGTGTTCCTGCGCACCGACGACGAGATCGCCGAGGAGATCCGGCAGGAGATCCTGACCCCCGTCTTCCCGGCTCCTCCGGAGCCCGTCCAGGTGGACGTGGCCGACGGAGTCGTCACCCTCACCGGGCGGGTGCGGGACACGTCCCTGGTGCCCGTCGTCACCCGTCTGGTGCGTTCCGTCGAAGGCGTGGTCGACGTCGACATGGCCCTGTCCGGAGGGGTGCGTGTGAGGGACCCCGGATGAAGTACCTCGACGAGTACCGTGACCCGGCGCTCGCCCGGCGGCTGCTGGACGAGCTGCGCCGCACCGCGTCCACGCCCTGGCGGATCATGGAGGTCTGCGGCGGCCAGACCCACACCCTGGTCCGCCAGGGCATCGACGAACTGCTGCCGGCGGGCATCCGCATGATCCACGGGCCGGGCTGCCCGGTGTGCGTCACCCCGCTGGAGACCCTGGACCGGGCGATGGCCATCGCGGGCCGCCCCGGCACGATCCTCACCAGCTTCGGCGACATGCTGCGCGTGCCCGGCACGGACACCGACCTGCTGTCGCTGCGGGCGCGCGGCGCGGACGTACGGGTGGTGTACACGCCGATGGACGCGGTGCGCATCGCCGCGGACTGCCCGGAGCGCGAGGTCGTCTTCCTCGCCGTCGGGTTCGAGACGACCGCGCCGGCCAACGCCATGGCGGTGCTGCACGCCGCGCGGCTCGGCCTGGCCAACTTCTCGATGCTGGTCAGTCACGTCCTGGTGCCGCCCGCCATGACCGCCCTGCTGGAGGACCCCGACTGCGAGGTGCAGGCCTTCCTCGCGGCCGGGCACGTGTGCGCGGTGATGGGCTGGCGCGAGTACGAACCGATCGCCGCCCGCTACCGCGTGCCCATCGTGGTCACCGGCTTCGAACCGCTCGACCTGCTGGAGGGCGTCCTCATGGCCGTACGCCAGCTGGAACAGGGCCGCTGCGAGGTCAACAACCAGTACGTGCGGGCCGTGCGCCGCTCGGGCAACACCGAGGCGCAGGACGCGGTCCGTACCGTGTTCCGTGTCACCGACCGTGCCTGGCGGGGCATCGGCGAGCTGCCGGGCAGCGGCCTGGAACTCACCGGCACGTACGCACGCTTCGACGCCGCGCGGCGGTTCGACGTCGGCGGTTTGCGCACCGTCGAGGATCCCGAGTGCATCGCCGGTGCCGTGCTCACCGGTGCCCGGCTGCCCACGGACTGCCCGGCATACGGCACCCGCTGCACGCCCCGCCATCCGCTCGGCGCACCGATGGTCTCCGCCGAGGGCACCTGCGCGGCCTTCCACGCCGCCGGCCGCACGAAGGAAGTGCTTCAGCCATGACCCTCGACTGTCCCGTCCCCCACCACGAGGACGACGTCGTCCTGCTCGGTCACGGCGCGGGAGGGCGGCTGACCGCCGAACTCCTCGACACGCTGGTGCTGCCCGCCCTCGACGGGCACCCCGGCCCGCTGGAGGACGCCGCCCTGCTGCCCGGCCGCCCGGACCTCGTGATCAGCACCGACAGTTTCGTCGTCAGCCCGCTGTTCTTCCCCGGCGGCGACATCGGGTCCCTGGCCGTGCACGGCACGGTCAACGACCTCGCCATGCGTGGAGCGCGGCCGATCGCGCTGTCCGTGGCCCTGATCATCGAAGAGGGTCTCCCGCTGGCCGAACTGCGCAGCGTGGTCGAGTCGTTGGGCAAGGCAGCTCGTGACGCCGGGGTGCCCGTGGTCACCGGTGACACCAAGGTCGTGGGCCGTGGCGCCGTGGACAAGATCTTCGTCAACACCACGGGCGTAGGTCACCGGCACCTGGGGCTGCGCCCGTCCGCCGCACTCGCCCGGCCCGGGGACGCCGTGCTGCTGTCCGGTCCGATCGGAGTGCACGGAACGACCGTCCTGTCCACACGCGAAGGGCTCGGCTTCGAGAGCGACATCGCCTCGGACAGCCGCCCCCTGCACCGCCTGGTCGACGCCCTCGCGCCCCTCGGCGGCCACGTGCACTGCCTGCGCGACCCGACCCGCGGCGGACTGGCCGCGGCCCTCAACGAGATCGCCCGTGACTCGCACGTCACCGTCCACATCGAGGAGAGCGCCGTCCCGGTACCTCAGGCCGTCGGCGCCGCCTGCGACCTGCTCGGCCTCGATCCCCTGATCGTCGCCAACGAGGGCTGTCTGGTGGCTTTCGTCGCCCCGTCGGCGGCAGAAGAGGCCCTCGCCGGTCTGCGATCCCTCCCCGAGGGACGACAGGCGGTACACATCGGAGAGGTGTTCCCTCAGGGGCCGGCCGGCCGGGTCGTCCTGCGCACGCTGGTCGGCGCCCGGCGCGTGGTGGACATGCCTCTGGGCGAGCAACTACCGCGCATCTGCTGAGACGCCAGGAGCACCCGGGGTCCGGACAGGTGTGTGCGCGGCCGGTGTCACACCGGCCGCGCACACGGTTGTGGTGCGGACGCCCGCCGCTCTCAGACGTGCCGCACCGGGATGGCCCTGGTTCCCGTCTTCGCCTCCGGGACCGGGACCGTGATGGTCAGGACTCCGTCCTCGTACTCCGCGGTCGCCTCGTCACCCCGCGCACCGGCGGGAAGCCGGACGGCACGGGCGAAGGTGCCGTAGCGGAACTCGGTGCGGTGCTTCTCGGTGGTCTGCTCGGCGCGCTCGGCGCGCAGTGTCAGCAGCCCTTCTTCGACGGTGATCTCGACGTCCTTGTCGGGGTCGACGCCCGGAAGTTCGGCCCGCACGACGTACGTGCCGTCCCCGAGGTGTTCCTCGATGCGGATGCCGTGCAGCCCGGGGGCGACGTGCGCCCCGGGGAGCCCCGTCTCCACCCAGCCGAACAGGTCGGGCCAGCCCGGCAGTCGCTCCAGCATGCTGCTCATGTCACCCTCCTTCCTACAATCCCAGTCTGCGTCCGCCGAGTTCACCTGGCGAGGGCCGAACGGCCTTGCCCTACAGGGCTGCCCGGCCTGTCCCCCGCAGGACGCTCATACCCTCGGCTGTGGCGTGGATCGCCGGCCTTCCTCGTCCTGCGCGAGATCCGGTTCGAGGGCGGGACGGTGCCGGGGCCCGGTGAGCTCGGGGCGTACGTCCACCACTCCCTCGACGGAGCGCACGAGACGCACGGCCAGCGGCACGACGGACGTGTCGGGTACACGGCCGGTGAGCGTGACGACGCCCTCGTCCACCTCGACGCGGACCGACTCGATACCGTCGGGCAGTCGGCCGGCCAGGATCTCGTGCCGGATCTCCTTCGCGATGTCGCGGTCCGGCCGGAGGAACACCCGGAGCAGATCCGAGCGGCTGACGATCCCACGCAGCACACCGTCGTGGTCGACGACCGGCAGCCGGTTGACCTTGCGCCGGGCCATGATGCGGGCGGCCCGGGCGAGGGTCGCGCCGGGGTGGACCGTGACGGCCGGGAAGGTCATCAGATCGGCTGCGGTGACCGCCTGCGCCTTCTCAAGGCCTTCCGGGGGCCGGGCCCGCGGTCCACGGTCGGGGGCGCTGTCGCGGAACTCCTCCTTGCGCAGCAGATCCGCCTCGGAGACGACGCCGACCACCCGGTTCCGGGTGTCAACGACGGGCAGTGCGCTGATCCGCCGCCCCTCCACGGTCCGCACGATCTCCTTGAAGGTCGCCCCGGCGGCCAGAGCGACAACGGTGCGGGTCATCACATCGCTCACTGTGTACACAGAGCCGTGCATGACGTCCTCCACTGCCTGAAAAGGTCTCCCACCACTTCCAGGCTCGCCCATACCCCCCGGGACGTCATGGGCCGAACGGCCCGACCCGCTCCCACCCCCGACGGCCCCACCGGGGGGCCGGTCGGCCCTTCCTCCGGCGCGCCGGTCCGGGCAGCGTGAAGTACGGGGACAGCCACTGCCGAGTGAGGTCACCATGCAATCCTCAGAACTTGTACCACGGGTGGTCGTGGGCGTGGACGGATCTCCCGCCTCCCATGCCGCGTTGCGGTGGGCGGTCCACCACGCACGGATGGCCGGCGTCGCCGTGGAGGCGATCTACGTGTGGGACACGCCGTCCGCCCGGGGCTGGAGCGGACCGGTGGTCGACCCGGACTTCGACCTGGAGCAGGCGCGGGAGCGGTTCGCGGAGGAGTTGCGCGCCGTCTTTCCGGGCGAGCCTCCGCCGCGACTGCAGGAACACCTTGTCCAGGGCGACCCGTCAGAGGCGCTGATCCAGGCCTCCGAAGGGGCCGAGCTTCTCGTCGTGGGCCGAAGGGGAATCGGCGGCTTCGCCCGGGCGATGCTGGGGTCCGTCAGCCAGCGATGTGCCCAGCACGCGGCATGCCCGGTCGTCGTGGTCCATCAGGAGAAGGATCCCGCCCACTGATCGCGGCCCCCGCGATGTCCCTCACTGAAAGGCCTCGTGGATCTCTTCCTCGCCGGCGCTGTGCGAGACGAGCAGGAGTTCGTCACCGGGCCGCGGCACGGTCTGGGGAGTGGGCGCGGTGGGGTCGCCGTTCCGGACGATGGTCGCCACCAAGGTGCCCTCGGGCAGTTCGACGGCACCGAGCGGTTGGCCGACGGCCTTCGAACCGGCCGTGATGGCGGTTTCGATGATCCCGAGGCCCGCGCTGCTCAGTCGCAGCAGGGCCACGGTGTCCGCTGCCCCGGTGGCCTCCTCGATGAGGGACACGATCGGGGCGGCTGCCGGCACGGCGCTGTCCACGCCCCAACTCTGCTCGAACAGCCAGGAGTTCTCGTTCTCGTTGACCCGGGCGACGACGCGGGGCACGGCGAAGCGGCGCTTGGCCAGCAGACTGATGACGAGGTTGTCCTCGTCCCGCCCAGTGGCGGCGACCACCAGGTCGGCATGAGCCGCACCGGCCCGTTCCTGGACGGCGGCCTCGCTGCCGTCACCGACGACGAGACGGGCCTCGAACTGTCCACGCTGTGCGTCGACACGTGCCTCGTCGACGTCGACGAGGGTGACGCCGTTCCCTGAGGCCGCGAGCACCTGGGCGACCCGTGTGCCCAGTCTGCCCGCCCCCGCGATCAGTACGTTCATGTCCCCAGCTCCTTGTCCAGGAAGCCGCGCAGTCTGCGCAGTGACGTCGCTGCGACGGCGAAGGTGACGATGTCGTCCGGCGTGGCGAGCGTGCCGTGCAGGGGCAGCAGGGAGCGGCCTCCGCGCGTCACCTCGACCACTCTGATCTCGCCTTCGACCTCGAACTCGGTGATGTGCCGTCCGGTGAGGTAGGGCGGCAGGGCGGAGCGGACGAGGAGCGTCTCGCCGTCGCCGAATCTGACGTCGGGCGTCAGGTCGCGGTGCAGGAGCAGCTGGTGGATGCGGTGCACGGACCAGGTGACGTCGCAGACCGCCGGGATGCCCAGTCCGTCGTAGAGGTTCACGTGCCGTGGGTCGTGGACACGAGCGAGATCAGCGGATGGTCATCCCGGGCTCGCCCCCGTCTCCCGGACCGCCTCGTCGTCGGTGGCGCACCGGACCTCCAGCTCCACCTCCGGGGCCTGGACCAGCGTGTTCGTCACTGTGCAGTGGGAGACCACCGCGCGCAGTGCCGCCAGCCGCTGCGGAGGCAGGGCCGGGGCCGTGACGGCCAGCGAGAGGGCTGCTACACGGGGCGGCCGGTCGTCGGCCATGCGGTACTCCGCGCGGACGGACATGCCGTCCCGGCTCTCGCTGTGCCGGTCGAGGTAACGGCCCGCGTAGTGCGCCGCGCAGGAGGCCACCGCCGCGACGAAGAGCTCCACCGGGGTGGGCGCGGTGTCCTTGCCTCCGTCGGCAAGTGGTTGGTCGACCGTCAGCACGTGTCCGCGGACACGTATCTCGTAGGCGTCACCCGCGATGGGCACCACCTCGGCCGCTCCTGGCGGGCCCTCGGGTTCCGGATCCACCGCGGCGGCATGGAACAGCAGCAGTCCGGCCAGGCGCCGAGCCTCCTCGGCCGTGAGGGACGCCCACAGCTCGCCCTCGTCATGGGGTGCGAAGGAGGCGTCGAGGACGACTCGTCCCATCGGAGTCGGCAGCCCCGGCGGGGCGAAGCGGGTGACATTGATCGTGCGGCCACAACGCGTTCTCATCTTCATCACGGCTCCCTGTCGGCCTCCTGCGACGGCCAGGCACTTCCCAGTGCACCCTCCTCCCCGCGGAGCTGTCTGGGGCCGAACAGTCCCTGCCGTGTGCCGAATGTCCTCCCAGACGCGCGTGCCCTCACGCGTCGTCGGCAGTGATGCGGCGCCCGGTCAGACGGTCGACGCCGATCGACACCCACAGCGTGCGCCGGCCTCCGGCCCAGGGCTCCGTGTGCGCCTGCTCGTCGAGGGTGCGGATCGCGTCGAGGTCGGTGACGGCCCGGGCCCTGCCGACCGCCAGGACGCTCCAGCCTTGGCCAAGGGCATCGTCGACGTGGTCGACCTCGAAGGCCACCGTGTTCCCCACCGCGGTGGCCGGGGAGGCATCGGGTGCGGTACGGAAGGCGATGGCGTCGTCGACCACTTCATAGTTGACGGGGAAGACGGCAGGTCCACGGGGTGTGGTCAGCGAGACCCGCCCTACGCCGTGCGTCGAGAGCAGTGCGCGGCACTCCTGCTCACCGAGGTCCCGCAGGTGGGGGTGGTAGAGCGCCTTTCCCTGCCCTGAGGGCCGCTCCTGGTCGCCGCCCTGCAGTTCCAGGAGCGTGGTCCCCAGGGCGTCGGCCACGCGCAGAAGCGTCCCCAGGCTCGGGTCGGACGCGTGCGTCTCGAGGTAGGCGAGGTACTCCGGTGACATGCGGGCGCGGCGGGCGGTCTCCTCGAGGCTCAGTCCTTGCCGCAGCCGGACCGCAGCGACGCGTCGGCCGATGTCACCCGACCGAGAGGAGACTGCCGTGTCGCCTGCCGGTGGCGGTCCGCTCGATGCGGGCTCCTCCACGCCTCCTTGGTGAATGTGGGCGTCCGGCCCCGGAAAGACCAGCGTGACATCGCCCGTGTCCGACCACCGGACGTCGTACGGCGGTGTCCCGTCCTCGTGGTGGAGGCCGACGATCTCTCCGTCGCGCCGGACGACGCCGGTGGACGGGCTTTCGACGATCAGCCGGTCGCCAAGGTGGGCGTGCATGACCGTGCCCTCTCCGTCGATGGCTCTCTCCCTCCAGCATCACGCGGGGACGAGTCCGGCACCAACGGACCAAAGGTCCCGGCGGACCGGGACGAACAGACCCCGTGTTCTGCACGAAGGCCCCATGCGCAAGGCCAAGGCCACCGGTCAGGCTGAAGGTGCGAAGACATGCGGACGACCGCCGGGTCGGCGCGCGCCGCAGTCGGTCGCGGGACCGGAGGGAGGAGCGTCATGCAGCACCGCACCGTCGGAGACCTCATGACCCACGGCGTCGTCCTGGCGCGACGGGACACACCTTTCAAGAACATCGTCAGCCTGCTGGCCGAGAACGAGGTGACCGCCCTGCCCGTGGTCGACGACCTCGGCCACCCGGTCGGAGTGGTGTCGGAAGCCGACCTGCTCCGCACGGTCGCGGCACGGCCCGACCCCAAAGGCCTGCCGCAGCTGCCGTACGCGTCGAACGGGGCCCCGGCCGCGAGCGACGGCATCACGGCCGAGCAGCTGATGAGCGCTCCCGCGGTCTGCGCGCGGCCGGAGTGGACGGTCGTCGAAGCCGCGCGTCTGATGGACACCCAAGGCGTCAAGCGGCTGCCCGTGGTCGACGAGGGGGAGACACTGGTCGGCATCGTCAGCCGTGGTGATCTCCTGCGCGTCTTCCTGCGCCGGGACGACGCGCTGCGCGACGAGATCGCCGGTGACGTCCTGGTCCGGACTCTGGGCCTCGCCCCCTCCGACGTGGCCGTCGACGTGCGCGACGGCCGTGTGACCCTCAAGGGCCGGGTGGAGACCGAGCAGATCATCCCCGTCATCGAGCGGCTGTGCCGCGGCGTCGACGGCGTGGTGTCCGTGGATTCGACTCTGCACCACCGCTTGGACGAGACTCCCGGCTGAGGCCCTGCCCAGTGCCCCGGCGACGCCCCTGACGCACACGGTCCGAGCGGCATTCGCTCCCCCTCCCGCCAAGGGCAGGTCGGCCCCCGTAAGGCATCGGCCTGGAGAACCTCCAGAGGCTGTGGCTACACGCTCAGCAGGCTGGAGAACGGAAAGGTCATCGACGCCACACGGTCCCTCCCCTCCTGGGGCGGAGCCGCAGGAGGGGTCATCTCCACGCCGAGCGACCTCGCGAAGTTCGCCCGCCAACCCGACTGGGCGGACCTTGAGCTCGTCCCGGCCGGTCAGCGTTGACGCTCGACCGGTACCGGCTCGGAATCCGGCCGGAGGGTGGGGTGTGCATCCTGGAAGTGGTCGTACGCCACCTGTGCCGCGGCGAGTACCTCGTCGTAGATCTGGTCCATGAACGGGCCGGCGCAGACGGTCGAGCGCCAGTGGTGGTGGTAGAAGAGGTTGCTCCCGCTGGGGCGTTCGCCGATCACCTCGGCGAAGAGCCAGCCGGCGAGACGTGCGGCGTTTCTCCAGGTGGCCACGCCGACCGTCCAGTTCGGCGCGAGCGTTGCGTTCGCCATTTCGATGCTGATCGAGCTCTGGTTGCCGGCCGTGTTGCCGACGGCCCAGGCGTACTCGTTCACCTTGACGTACTGAGCGACGGCGCCGGCGCCGTCCACGTCGAAGTGGGCCGAAGCCGGACGTACCTTCCAGACGTCGAGCACACCCTGGTGCGACAGTCGGCCGGCGTTGTGGTGCAGCGTGACCGACGTCTTTCTGTACGACACGTGGGTGACGTGGCCTGTCGCGCTGAGCTGGTCGATGAAATTCGCGACGGGACAGTCGTAAGGGATGGTGGGGGTGGCTTGGGGGCCGGCTCCCGCGTCGTCCTCGGCGAAGCCGACGAAGTCGCTCTCCGGAAGGTCGTCAAGGTTGTCGGTACCGGGTCCGTCGCCGGTGTCGGGCCTCTCGATGGCCGCCTTCACGTCCTCGTTGTCGACGTAGTTCTCGGGCATGACGCCGTCCTTTCAGGTGCGCAACTTCGCGTAACAGAGGGTCCGGCGGCCGACGAGGAGAGGGAGCGGCCGATGGCCATGAGCCGGGTCAGGTGCCACCCATCAGGCGTCGGCCTGCTCCATGAAGTGCTCCAGGAGGGCTGTCGAACCGGACGGTGACCGTCTCACCGACGGGCACTCGGCTCGTCCCCGGTGATGGTTCGCACATGACCGTGCATGCGGGTCGGTCTCCTCTCGGGCGCGGCCGGAGTAGACGCATGCAAGTCTGCTTGCAGTGCAGACTTCTGAGGGGCCGTACAAGGCGTGTAATTCCAGGTTCACCCTGTGCGCAAACCATGTCAATTCGGTCGGCGCGTGCGTCCGTGCCGCGCACGGCTCTCGATGATCAGGTCACGCAGGTGACGGTGGTAGCGCCTGACGCCGCACTGGGCCGCCGCTCCCCCGCTACGGCCTGAGGCCGCCTACATGACCTCGATGCTGATGATGCAGGTGTCGTCGTCCGTGTCGGACCTGCTGTAGGTGAGCAGGTGGTCGAGGCGCTGGTCGAGGGTGGTCTTCTTGGCGCTGGCGGTCACCAGGAGGTGCTTCAGGGACTCCTCCATGGAGCGGTCCCTGCGTTCCACCAGTCCGTCGGTGTACATCAGCAACGTGTCGCCGATCTCCAGCCGCATCTCCTCCTCCTGGTAGGTGATGTCCGACGCCGCGCCGAGCAGCAGACCCTTGAGCAGGGGCAGGGTCGTCGCCTGTCCGTCCCGTACGAGAACCGGCGGCAGATGTCCGGCTCGGGCCCAGCGCAGGACGTGGCGGGAGGGGTCGTACAGCGCGCAGACCGCGGTCGCCGTCACCGAGTCGGAGAGGTGGTGGGCGACGTTGTTCAGCCAGGACAGCAGCTGGGCCGGGCCCGCTCCGGTGACGGCCAGTCCGCGCAGGGCGTTGCGGAGCACGACCATGCTGGTCGCCGCCTCGATGCCGTGCCCGGCGACGTCTCCGACGCTCAGCAGGATGTGCTTCGAGGGCAGGACCACGGCGTCGTACCAGTCGCCGCCCACGAGGTGATCGGTCTCGGCGGGCCGGTAGCGCACGGCCGTGCGCAGTCCCGGCGCGTCCAGGGGTGCCGCCGTGGAGGGCATGATGGCCTGTTGCAGTTGCAGGGCCAGCCGGTTCCGCTCCGCGATCTGCTGTTCGGAGTGGGCGAGTTGGTCGCGGGTGGCGGCGAGGGCGACCTCCGTCCAGTGCTGGGCGGAGACGTCCTGATAGGCGCCCCGCACGGCGAGGAGGCTGTCGGCGATGTCCACGACGGGTTCGGCGACCACCCGGATGTGGCGGGTCACGCCGTCGGGGCGCAGCAGGCGGAAGGCCGCCGACGCCGGCTTGCGGTGGTGCAGTACGGTCCGCAGGAAGCGGCCGATGGCGACGGCGTCGTCCGGGTGGGCGTGGGCCCGCAGTTCCTCGACGGGGGCGGGCCCGTCGGACTCCGCCCTGCCGTAGAGGGCGAACAGCTGGCTGTTCCAGGTGATCTCGCCCGTGACGAAGTTCTCCTCGAAACCGCCGATCCGGCCGAGGCGTTGCGCATGTTCGAGCAGGTTGGCGAGGCGAGCCATCTCGTCCTCGATCCGCCAGATCAGCAGCACGCTGTCGCCGTGCCGGGTCATGCTGACCTCGGCGACGGAGGACAGCGGCACCTGGTCCACGAGCGCGGTGAGTGTCATGTGGCCGGCCCGGAACGGCTCGCCCGTGGCGTAGACGCGCTCCAGGTGGCTGAAGAGGCCGTTCTCGTCCGCTGCCAGGGGATACGCCTCCAGCAGCAGTGCGCCGTCGACGGTGCTGCGGGGGCGTCCCGCGGGGTCGCGGAAGCGGTGGTTGACGTGGTGGATGCGGAAGTCGGTGAGGTGTCCGGTGTCGTCGTCCACCTGAGGGGTGAGCACCAGCGCGGGGTCGTACAGCGAGTCGGCCAGGTCAGCCAGTTCCGACAGGCCGGTCCTCAGCGGAGGGCCGTCGAGCGGCAGGGTGGAGGACGAGTGGATCTCCAGGGTGTGGGCGCACAGTTCCGCCAGTGCCTCGAACTGGCGTACAACGGCCGCCGGTTGTTCGACCAGCGGGGTCGGCCAGCAGATCTCGAGCACACCGTGGATCCGTCCCCCCACGCCGGTGGGGACGGCGACCCTGCCGCCCTCGGGGTGGTGGGTGCGGCCGATGGACGGAGGACCGGACGCTGCCAGGGACCGGATCCACTCGGGCCTGCGCTCGGTCAGCGCGGTGCGGGCGACGGTCGCCACGCCCGGTGGCACATAGCGCCAGCGCTCCGCCTCGCCCTCGGGGAACCCGGAGCTGCCCGCGAGGGTCAGCGAACCGTCGGCGCCGACCGCCCAGATCGCCACGCCGGTCGCCCCGAGCGGTTCCAGCGCGTGCTGCAGCAGGGAGTCGGCGACGGCCTGGGTGTCCTCGGCGGCCAGGGCGCCGCTCTCCGCTGTGCGGAGCCGTACGGCGGACACGGCGGCCGGCGCGGCGGGCGGGGTGCCCCGGACCGCCGTCGCGAAGTCGACCGCGACTTCGGTCAGGCGGTCGCGTGCCGCCTGATTGATGATGTCGACGGCCAGTTCGAGAGGGGTCATCGCCGACTGTTCGGCGAGTTCGGCCAGTTGCCGGGCGGCTTCCGCGGGACCGCAGTGCAGACGCTCGACGAGCACGCCCTTGGCGAGATCCATGAGGGCGCGTCCGTCGGCGGCGGCGTGCGCCGCCTGCACCTCGTGGCGCAGGCGTTCCACCGTGACGGCCAGTCGGCCGACCGGGGAGCTCAGCGGTCCGCCGGGCGGCTCTGCTGCCGGTATGACATCGCTCCCGGCGGCCTCTGCGGCCGGCGGGCCCTCCGCGGCGGCATGGCGTCGCGGCTCATCGTCCCGGGAGGGGTCCCCGGACAGATCGGTGTTGCTCACGTGGACGCTTGCTCCTTCTGACCCGCACACCGTGTGGGAGACGTCGTGATGACTGTGGGCTTCGGCGTCACGCGGACAGCCAGTGCCGCACGCAGGCGATGAGGTCGTTGGCGTCGACGGGCTTCGTCACGTAGTCGCTGGCTCCGGCCGCCAGGCTCTTCTCCCGGTCGCCCGGCATGGCCTTGGCGGTGACCGCGATGATCGGCAGGCCCCGGTACTCGGGCATCTTCCTGATCTCGGCGGTCGCTGCGTACCCGTCCATCTCCGGCATCATCACGTCCATCAGCACGAGCCGGATCTCGGGGTGCGCGGTGAGGATGTCGATGCTCTTGCGGCCGTTCTCCGCGTGCAGCACCCGCAGGCCGTGCAGTTCGAGGATGCCGCTGAGGGCGAACAGGTTGCGGGCGTCGTCGTCGACGACGAGCACCGTCTGTCCCGCCAGGGTGATGTCGACCTCCGGGGCCCTGCCCAGGCTCTCCTCCATCCGCACGAGCGGCACCACGTCCCCGGGCTGCTCGGCCGACAGATGCAGGGTGATCCGCTCCTTCAGCTCGTCCAGGCTCGACAGCACCTCCAGGGGGCGGTTGTCCGCCCGGGCCTGCAGGGCGGCCTCCTGGGCCGCGCTCGGACGGTGGTTGTTGTGGACGAGGACCGGGACGGTGGCCAGCGCGGCGTCGCCGTCCACGGCCTCCAGCAGCCGCGGGCCCTCGCCGTCGGGCAGATCCATGCTGAGGACCACGCAGTGGCACGGCCCGGCGGCCAGGGCGGAGGCCGCCTCCTGGGCGTCCATGGCGGTGACGATCTCCACGGCGTCGTGCTGGTCCCGCGCGGCGCGGCTCTGGTCGAGGTCGGCGACGGCGCTCTCGGCGACCACGGAGAGCAGCCCGCGCACCCGCTCCTCGACGATCAGCAGCCGTCGGGTGTGCGGTACGGGCAGCGCGAGAGCCGTACCCGGGCGCTGTCCCTCGGCCGGTCCGACGGCGCTGTCGTCCTCCTGCGTCCCGTCCGGCCGAGGTGCGGCGGAGAGGTCCTCGAAGTCGGCGCGCGCCACCGGAAGGTAGAGCGTGAAGGTGCTGCCCTGTCCCGGGTTGCTGTCCACGGTCACCGCGCCGCCCAGGAGGTGGGCGATCTCCCTGGTGATGGACAGGCCCAGACCGGTGCCGCCGTACTTGCGGCTCATGGTGCCGTCCGCCTGCTGGAAGGCGCCGAAGATGGTCTCCAGCTGCTGCTCGGGGATGCCGATGCCCGTGTCCTCGACGCGGAAGGCCACCACGGGGCCGCCGCGGTGCACGATCTCGGGTACGTCGTCGTCGGCCGCGGGCTCGATGTGCAGCTCGACACCGCCCCGCTCGGTGAACTTCACCGCGTTGGACAGCAGATTGCGCAGCACCTGGCGCAGCCGCGCGTCGTCCGTGACCAGGTCGGCGGGCGCGCCGGGGGCCCTGGTGATGGCGAAGCTCAGGCCCTTCTGGGTGGTCATCGGCCGGAACGTGGCCTCGACGTAGTCCAGCAGGCGGCCCAGCGGCACGCGCTCCGGGGCGATGTCCATCTTCCCCGCCTCGACCTTCGACAGGTCGAGGATGTCGCTGATGAGCTGCAGCAGGTCGGAGCCTGCGGAGTGGATGATGCCCGCGTACTCCACCTGCTTCGGCGTCAGGTTCCGGGAGGGGTTCTGGGCGAGCAGCTGGGCCAGGATGAGCAGGCTGTTGAGCGGGGTGCGCAGTTCGTGGCTCATGTTGGCCAGGAACTCCGACTTGTACTTCGAGGCCAGCGACAGTTGCTTGGCGCGGTCCTCCAGCTCCTGGCGGGCCTGTTCGATCTGCAGGTTCTTCGCCTCGATGTCCCGGTTCTGCGCGGCCAGCAGGGTGGCCTTCTCCTCCAGCTCCGCGTTGGACCGCTGCAGCTCGCCCTGGCCGGCCTGCAACTCGTCCGAGCGGACGCGCAGTTCCTCGGCCAGTCGCTGGGACTCGCCGAGCAGTTCGTCGGTGCGGGCGTTGGCGAGGATGGTGTTGACGTTGACGCCGATGGTCTCCCTCAGCTGCCCCAGGAAGTCCTGGTGGATCTGGGTGAACCGGGTGACCGAGGCCAGCTCGATGACGCCGAGCACCTGTTCCTCGACGGTGATGGGCAGCACCGTCAGCGAGGTGGGGGTCGTCCTGCCGAGCCCGGACGAGATGGTCACGTAGTCGGCCGGGAGCTCGTCCACGGTGATGGTGCGGCGGCTGCGTGCCGCCTGGCCGATCAGGGTGTGCCCGAGGGGGACGCGCTCCAGGCGGTCGCCGTCGGCGGGATAGCCGTAGGAGCCGATGAGCCGCAGCTCCACGCCGCTGCCGGTCTCCTCGGCCAGGTAGAACGCCCCGTACTGCGCGGAGACCAGCGGCGTCAGCTCGTCCATGATGAGTTCGGCGACGACGCCCAGGTCCCGGTGCCCCTGCATGAGGGAGGACACCCGGGCCAGGTTGGACTTCAGCCAGTCCTGTTCCTGGTTGGCCTGGGTCGTGTCCCGGAGGGACTCCACCATCGCGTTGATGTTGTCCTTGAGCTCGGCCACCTCACCGGAGGCGTCCACCGTGATCGACCGGGTGAGGTCGCCCTCGGCGACGGCACTGGCCACCTCGGCGATCGCCCGCACCTGCCGGGTCAGGTTGCCGGCCAGCTCGTTCACGTTCTCGGTGAGGCGCTTCCAGGTGCCCGAGACGCCCTCGACCTCGGCCTGACCGCCGAGCCGGCCCTCGCTGCCCACCTCCCGCGCCACGCGGGTGACCTCGGCGGCGAACGACGAGAGCTGGTCGACCATCGTGTTGATCGTGGTCTTGAGTTCCAGAATCTCGCCGCGCGCGTCGACGTCGATCTTCTTGGACAGGTCGCCGTTGGCCACGGCCGTGGTCACCAGCGCGATGTTGCGGACCTGGCCGGTCAGGTTGTTGGCCATCGAGTTGACGTTGTCGGTGAGGTCCTTCCAGGTCCCGGCGACGTTGGGCACGTGGGCCTGGCCGCCGAGGCGTCCCTCGGTGCCGACCTCCCGGGCCACCCGGGTCACCTCGTCGGCGAAGGCGGACAGGGTGTCGACCATGGTGTTGATCGTTCCCGCCAGCGCGGCGACCTCGCCCTTGGCCTCCACGGTGATCTTCTGGGACAGGTCGCCGCGGGCCACGGCCGTGGCCACCTGGGCGATGGAGCGGACCTGACCGGTCAGGTTGGAGGCCATCACGTTGACGTTGTCGGTCAGGTCCTTCCAGGTGCCGGACACCCCGCGCACGGTGGCCTGGCCGCCGAGGTTGCCCTCGGTGCCCACCTCGCGGGAGACCCGGGTGACCTCGTCGGCGAAGGACGACAGCTGGTCGACCATCGTGTTGATGGTCTCCTTGAGCTTCAGGATCTCGCCCCGGGCGTCCACGCGGATCTTCTGCGACAGATCGCCCTGCGCCACGGCGGTGGTCACCTCGGCGATGGAGCGGACCTGGGCGGTGAGGTTGTCCGCCATGAAGTTCACCGAGTCGGTCAGGTCCCGCCAGGTACCCCGTACGCCCTTGACGTCCGCCTGACCGCCGAGCCGGCCCTCGGTACCCACCTCCCGAGCCACCCGCGTGACCTCGTCCGCGAACGCCGAGAGCTGATCCACCATCGTGTTGATGGTGTTCTTCAACTCCAGGATCTCGCCCCGGGCGTCGACGGTGATCTTCTGCGACAGGTCACCCTTGGCTACGGCGGTGGCCACCTGGGCGATGGAGCGGACCTGACCGGTGAGGTTCCCCGCCATGAAGTTCACCGAGTCGGTCAGGTCCCGCCAGGTACCCCGCACGCCCTTGACGTCCGCCTGACCGCCCAGCCGGCCCTCGGTACCCACCTCCCGAGCCACCCGCGTGACCTCGTCCGCGAACGCCGAGAGCTGATCCACCATCGTGTTGATGGTGTTCTTCAACTCCAGGATCTCGCCCCGGGCGTCGACGTCGATCTTCTGCGACAGATCGCCCTTGGCTACGGCGGTGGCCACCTGGGCGATGTCACGCACCTGGGTGGTCAGGTTGCCGGCCATGGCGTTGACGGAGTCGGTCAGGTCGGCCCAGGTTCCGGAAACCCCGGGTACCTGTGCCTGGCCGCCCAGCGTGCCCTCGGTCCCGACCTCGCGTGCCACCCGGGTCACCTCCGAGGTGAACAGCGACAGCTGGTCGACCATGCCGTTGAACACGGACGCGATCTCGCCGAGCAGGCCGCCGGCCTCTTCCGGCAGCCGGGTGCCGAAGTCGCCGTCGCGTACCGCCGTCAGCCCGGCCAGCAACCGCCGCAGCTCCGGCTCCCCCGGCACTGCGCTCGGATCCTGGATCGCGGTCCCCGCCTTGTCCATGCTCTCCCTCTCCCCGAACGCCCACGGCGTTCCCCCACCGGCCGCCTACGAAGGTCTCATCGTATGGCCCGGCCGGCCTCGGACTTGATGCCGGCAAGTATTGTCACCCGACAACGGCTGAAGGTCGACCAGCGAGCCCACGGTCATCAACTCGGCCACGATGCGCCCGGGCCTCCCGCCCTCTCCGCCGCCGCACGCACATGCCGCGCGGAACCACGAGGCGCCCTCACCGGCGGTTGCCCCAGGGGGTCGGTATCGTCCGCCCCGTTGCCCCGGGTCCGCGGATCAGCCGCCCGCACGAGCCTGGCAGCGCGGCCGGGAACTCGTCACGGCGGAACAGGCGCGCCGGGAAGGCCCGTTGCCCGAGTTCATCGAACAGCTCCGCTAGGGCCCTTCTGATGGATCTCCGTGGAAGGGGCGGCGTTCGGTGCGTGCTCCCGGCGTGCCGGGCGGAAGCCCTCGTAGCGGAGCTACCAGGTCTTTCGTCGGGTGCGGCGAAAGTGCGTGCCGGGCGTCGCGACGCCGCGGAGATCCATCAGAAGGGCCCTAATAGGGGCGGGTGTCGGCAGAGAGGGCGTTGACGCGGTTCTCGTCCTCGCGGCGGGCTTTGCGCTGGGCCGGGATCAGGGCATGAGCAGTCACCGTCGCGGCATGTCCGTCGTTGGACGGGAGGGAGAAATGTCAGCGCCGCCCGTACGTGCGTCCGCTCTGGGGATCAGCTCCAGCGCCGACCGGGCCGTCTGCCGGAGCGTCGTGCCGTCGACACCCGCCTTGGCCATGTTGTCGATGCCCCTGACCACGCTCAGCAGCAGATATCCAAGGGCCGTGGCGTCGACGTGCTCGGCCACTTCTCCCGCGTCCTGGGCGTCGCGTATCGCGGACGCGAGGGCGCCGGCGAGATCCTCGAACGCGCGACGGGCCGTGCCCGCCACCATGTCGTCCTCTCCGGCGCGGTCCGCGGTGACCTTGCTGAGGAAGCATCCCCGGCGGGGCGACTCGGCCGCGAAGGCGTCGGCGAGTGAGACGACGTAGCGCTCCAGGCGGGCCATCGGCGAGGTGAGCGCCGCGTTCGGGCCCTCCCGCAGCTCCTCGCGGGCCTGGGCGACGAGGCCCTGGCAGTAGTCGGAGAAGACGCGCACATAAAGGGCGTGCTTGTTGCCGAACGCCTTGTAGATGCTGCCCTTGCCCAGGCCGGTCGCATCCATGAGGTCGTAGGTGGACGTGCCGTCGAATCCGGTGGTCCAGAACCGGTCGCGGACGACATCGAGCACGGTGGTCTCGTCGAAGCCTCGGTTTCGCCCCATGGCCTCACGATACCTCATTGTGGTCCAGTTGGACCAGAACGGTCGGCGAGGCGGCCCTCCATGCCGGCGCGGACGGATCGCCTGGCGCTCTTCGGTTTGTTGACCGCTTGGACCACTTCATGCTTCCATTGTGGTCCAGTTGGTCAACAAAGCCGCGTCAGTCGGCAATCCTGTGGAGGACTGATGGCTCAGAGCCGAACGAAGACGGAGACGGAGCGGAACAAGGCCGCCGTCCTCGAATTCCTGACGACCGCGTTCAACTCGAAGGACTTCACCGCGCTGGACCGGCACCTGCACCCCGACTACATCCAGCACAACCCGTTCATCCCGCCGGCGAGGGCCGGGCTTCGCAAGTTCATCGCGGACCTGCCCGACGCCAGCCGGTACGAGCCGGGAGCGGTCATCGCCGAGGGAGACCTGGTCATGATCCACGGCAGGTACTCCGGCAGCACCGAGACGCCCCTCGTGGTGGTCGACATCTTCCGCTTCGAGGAGGGCCTGGTGGTGGAGCACTGGGACGTCCTGCAGGACGAAGTGCCCGCGAAGGACGCGGTGGCGGGCAACCACATGTTCACCAACCCGCAGGCCGGCCGGGCCTGAGGCACCGGACCTGCAAGGCGGGCGGCACGCGCCGCGCGGGCCATGCCGGCTACGTCAAGGAATCGGAGAATCTCATGGGACAGCTGGACGACAAGACCGCCCTCGTCACCGGCGCCTCCAGCGGCATCGGCCTGGCGATCGCCCGCCGTTTCGCCGCCGAGGGCGCGACCGTCTACCTGACCGGCCGTCGCAAGGCCGCGCTGGACGCCGCCGTCGCGCAGGTCGGCGCCCGAGGCATCGCCATCCAGGGCGATGCCTCGGACCTCGGCGACCTCGACCGGCTCTTCGCCGAGATCGCGAACCGCAGCGGCCGCCTGGACATTGTGGTGGCCAACGCCGGGGTCAGTGACTACAGCCCGCTCGGCGCGATCACCGAGGAGGAGTACGACCGCACTACTTCGATCAATATCAAGGGCACGGTCTTCACCGTCCAAAAGGCGCTGCCGCTGCTGACGGCCGGTGCCTCGGTGATGCTGCTCTCCTCCAGCTCGGCCCTGCGGGCGCGCCCGGGCCTGGGCGTCTACGCCGCAACCAAGGCCGCGATCCGCAGCCTCGCCCGCACTTGGGCCGCCGAGCTGACCGGCCGCGGAATCCGCGTCAACACCCTCACCCCAGGCCCTGTCGAGACCCCGGGCCTGGACGAGCTCCACGCCGCTTTCCCGCCCGGTGATCGGCCCACCGCGGCCGAGCCCGCCCCACCGACCCCGTTCGGCCGCGCCGGCCGTCCCGACGAGGTCGCCGCCACCGCCCTCTACCTGGCCAGCGACCAAAGCAGTTTCACCACCGGCGCGGAACTGTTCGTCGACGGCGGAGCCACACAGCTCTAGGCGCCGAATCGCTGGACGCATCCGATACCCCAGGACGTCTGCGCCGCGTACTTGCGACCGTCGCCAGGGCAACGGATCCGACACAACGACACAGCAGGGAGTGAGTCATGAAGAGCCGAATTCGGGTTCGCGCCGGTCGACCTTGGCGCGCCGCGTGAAGACGGGGCTCATGCGGCTCGGCGGGCCGCTGAGCCGCAAGCACTTCCTGTTCCAGGGCTGAGGCCCGACCGACACCTGATGCAAACGAAGAGACAAAGGACAAGGACAATGGCAACAGATACGCAGACCTCACGGACCGTGGCCAAGGAGTTCGTGGAGCGCCTCGGCAGGCATGACCCCGACGGCATCCAGGAACTGTTCGCCGAGGAGATCGACTGGCACGTCCCCGGCAGTGACGCGCTGCCCTGGACCGGGCGCCGTACCCGCCGTGAGGAGGTCGCGCCGTACTTCACCACGATGTGGTCGCACTTCGCGCACGGCAGGAGCAAGGCCGTGCTGGAGCGCGCCATCGTCGACGGTGGTGACGTGGCGCTGCTGGCGGTCTTCACACACACCGTCGCGGCCAATGGCAAGGAGTTCACCACACCGGTGGCCATGCACCTGGCGGTCGAGGACGGCCGGATCGTTCGCCTGCACCAGTACGAGGACACGCTGACCGTCGCCGACGCGTTCAACGCCGGCTGAGCGAAGAGTACTCACAGGCCCCGCGTCCCGGATCCCGCGCGGCCCGACATGCACATCCGAAGGAGCAAGTAACGTGACCACCCCTGTCGTCTCCATCGCCTACCACTCCGGCTTCGGCCACACCTCCGTCCTCGCCGAGGCCGTCCGCGATGGGGTGACCACCGCCGGCGCCACCGCCCACCTGATCAACGTCGAGGAGATCTCCGAGGAGCAGTGGAGCCTGCTCGACGCCTCGGACGCGATCGTCTTCGGCTCGCCCACCTACATGGGCACCGCCTCCGCCGTCTTCCACGCCTTCGCCGAGACCAGCTCCAAGCGCTGGTTCAACCAGGCGTGGAAGGACAAGATCGCCGCCGGTTTCACCATCTCCGCGGGCAAGAGCGGCGACAAGCTCAACACCCTGCAGTACTTCACCGTGCTCGCCGCGCAGCACCACATGCACTGGGTCGGCCTCGGCCTGATGCCCGGCTGGAACACCTCCACGGCGTCCGAGAACGACCTCAACCGCCTCGGCTTCTTTCTCGGCGCCGCCGCCCAGGGCAACCAGGACCAGGGAGCCGAGGGCGTGCACAAGGCCGACATCGCCACCGCCGCCGAGCTCGGCAAGCGCGTCGTCGAGGTCGCCCGCGTCTACGCCGCAGGCCGCACCGCCCTCGCCGCCTGAGCGACCGACGCCGGGGCGGATGCGCGGCCCGGACGACGAGGTGGTGCTCGACGAAGCGCACCGCCAACTGCTCCGGACGGGCAGCAGCATCACAGACTCGCGATCAGCGACGCGCAGCGACGCGCAGCGACGCCATCATGAGGCGGTCGTCGGCCTTGGGGAACATCGGTACAGCGGTTATCGGTGAGATTGATCTCGAAGTTGGAGGACCCCGGCGAGATCTGCTCGCCGGGGTCCTCCGCCTTCTGGTGGTCGGTCAGCGGCGGGGGCGCCAGCGGGGGAAGACCGGCCCTCGCATGACTGCGCGCCGCACTCCACGCCGCCCTGCGCGGAGACCTGGAACCTCTCCACCACGCCGCACCTCCCACGTCCGGCTGAGGGCTGCCAACGAGACGAGAAGCACAGCTCGACGACCGATCTTGCGACGGACCAAGTGACTGGCCTGCTGCCCTGCGCCGTGGCCGGGCTTGGAAACAGGCTCTGGGCGAGGACGAGACAGCCCAGCGGGGCGACGGCCACGGCCGGACCGACGACGTTCTCGGCAGTCACAGCTTCGTCGCCCCCTTGGCGACGAGGGCCGCCAGCGCGAAACCCGCGAGCACGGCGACGACGAAGGCCAGATCGGCCATCGCGAACTCCTGGGAGAGGGTCGAAACGGATACGGACGAGTAGACGAAACCGCCTCTGTGGCCGGAATCGAGCCTCGTTGACGTCTCCCTGGCGGCGCCGACGCCTTTGACGAGGCTCTTGCGCGGCAAGCGCTCACCCCAGCCGGAAGCGCAGCCGGCAGATCACCGCGTCGGTGTCCCGCCGCACCGCGTGGGCCACAACCGCGCCCCGCTGGTTCTGCAGCAGCCGCTGCCACAGGCGCTCCGGCTCCACCTCGGGGATCAGGACGGTGACCTGCGCGTCCGGCTCGGCGGCGGCCGTCTCCCGGACGTACGCGGCGATGGGACGGCCCAGGGCCCGGTGCTCGTAGGTGAGCGGGATCAGGCGGACCCCGGGGTTCCAGTCGGCCCAGTCACGGGCCAGGGCGTGGGCCTGAGCCCGGTCCTCGGTGTCGGGAGGGCAGACGGTGACCGCCCGCACCTCGTCGCCGAGGGAGACCGAGGCGCACCAGCCTGGTCGCCGCGGGATCCCTGGTCCTGGACGCGACACAGGAACTCGTGGCGCTGTCGGTGTCGCCGAGCCGCTGGAAGGGTTCGAAGGTCCGGTCGCGGTCGTAGAGCCGGAGCCCGGGACCTCCTCGCCCGCTGCCCGGCCTGCCGCGGACTGCTCGACGAGGGCACGTGCACGGCGAGCTGACGACATGGCGAAGGGCTCCCGCATGTCACGTCCATGCGAGAGCCCTTCGTCGTTCCGCCTGCCCGGTGCCGTTGAGAAGACGATCACGAGCAGGACGACCGCGGGGTGCTACGGCATCACGGCGCGAGCAGCAGGCTGTCGCCGCGCTCCTTGGCGGCGGCGTAGCGCTTGGCCACGTCCTGCCAGTTGACGACCTGCCACATCGCCTCGATGAAGTCCACTTTCTGGTTCTTGTACTGCAGGTAGAAGGCGTGCTCCCAGGCGTCGAAGACCAGGATCGGGGTCGAGCCCTGGCCGACGTTGCCCTGGTGGTCGTAGACCTGCTCGACGATGAGGCGGCCGCTCAGCGGCTCGTAGGCGAGGACACCCCAGCCGGAACCCTGCGTCGTCGCCGACGCCTTGGTCAGCTGGGCCTTGAAGCCCGCGAAAGAACCGAAGGACTCGGCGATGGCGTCCGCCAACTCGCCCACGCCGTCCTTCTCCAGCGGCTCGCCGCCGCCGTCGCCGGTCATGTTGTGCCAGTAGATCGAGTGCAGGATGTGACCGGAGAGGTGGAAGGCCAGGTTCTTCTCCAGGCCGTTGATCGAGCCCCACGTCTCCTTGTCCCGCGCCTCGGCGAGCTGCTCGAGCGTGTCGTTCGCGCCCTTCACGTACGCCGCGTGGTGCTTGTCGTGGTGCAACTCGATGATCTCGGGGCTGATCACCGGCGCAAGCGACGAGTAGTCGTACGGAAGCTCCGGGAGCGTGTAAACCGCCATGTCAAACATCCTCCGACGTTATTGCGAACAGTGTGCAGTTGCACGCTAACAGTAGGAGCGATAGATTTTCGATCAGGCGTTGGACCTAGGACCAGGGCCGTGTCGCCGTGCGGGAAACGCGAACAGGGGTGCGGGACGAAGTCCCGCACCCCTGTGTGACGGCAGGTGCGACGAGGAGCCGGAGCGGTCAGTCCTCGCCCTCGAGGTTCCCTTCCGTCTCCAGGTAGACCTGGCGCAGCCCCTCCAGCACCGCCGGATCGGGCTTCTCCCACATGCCCCGCGACTCGGCCTCCAGCAGCCGCTCTGCGATGCCGTGCAGGGCCCAGGGGTTGGCCTGCTGGAGGAACTCGCGGTTGGTCTCGTCCAGGACGTAGGTCTCGGTGAGCTTGTCGTACATCCAGTCGGCGATCACGCCGGTGGTGGCGTCGTAGCCGAACAGGTAGTCCACCGTGGCGGCGAGTTCGAAGGCGCCCTTGTAGCCGTGGCGACGCATCGCCTCGATCCACTTGGGGTTGACCACGCGGGCGCGGAAGACGCGCGAGGTCTCCTCCACGAGGGTGCGGGTGCGGACCGTCTCGGGGCGGGTGGAGTCGCCGATGTACGCCTCGGGCGCCGTGCCGCGCAGGGCGCGGACCGTGGCGACCATGCCGCCGTGGTACTGGAAGTAGTCGTCGGAGTCGGCGATGTCGTGCTCGCGCGTGTCCGTGTTCTTCGCGGCGACCTCGATGCGCTTGTAGGCCGTCTCCATCTCCTCGCGGGCCGGGCGGCCGTCGAGTTCGCGGCCGTAGGCGTAGCCGCCCCAGACCGTGTAGACCTCGGCGAGGTCGGCGTCGGTGCGCCAGTCGCGGGAGTCGATGAGCTGGAGCAGACCGGCGCCGTAGGTGCCGGGGCGGGAGCCGAAGATACGGGTGGTGGCGCGGCGTTCGTCGCCGTGTTCCGCCACGTCCGCCTGGACGTGGGCCCGGACGTGGTTCACGGAGGCCGGCTCGTCGAGCGACGCCGCGAGGCGTACGGCGTCGTCGAGCAGTCCGATGGTGTGCGGGAAGGCGTCCCGGAAGAAACCCGAGATGCGCAGGGTGACGTCGATGCGGGGGCGGCCCAGCTCCTCAGCGGGAACGGGCTCCAGCCCGGTCACACGGCGGGAGGCGTCGTCCCAGACGGGGCGGATGCCGAGCAGGGCGAGGGCCTCGGCCACGTCGTCGCCGGCCGTGCGCATGGCGCTGGTGCCCCACAGGGACAGGCCGACGGAGGTGGGCCATTCGCCGTTGTCGGCGCGGTAGCGCTCCAGCAGGGAGTCCGCGAGTGCCTGGCCGGTCTCCCAGGCGAGGCGGGAGGGGACGGCCTTGGGGTCGACGGAGTAGAAGTTGCGGCCGGTCGGCAGGACGTTGACCAGTCCGCGCAGCGGGGAGCCGGACGGGCCGGCCGGGACGAAGCCGCCGTTCAGCGCGTGGACCGTGTGGTCGATCTCGGCGGTAGTCCCGGCGAGGCGGGGCACGACCTCGCGGGCCGCGAACTCCAGGATCGCGGCGACCTGTTCACCGTGCTCGGTGGGGACGGCGGCCGGGTCCCAGCCCGCGTCCTCCATCGCCTGGACCAGGGCGCGGGCCTTCTCCTCCGCCGCGTCGGCGGTGGTGCGGGTGGCGGCGGACTCGTCGAGGCCGAGCGCCTCGCGCAGGCCGGGCAGGGCCGTGGTGCCGCCCCAGATCTGGCGGGCGCGGAGCACGGCGAGGACCAGGTTGACGTGGTCGTCACCGGTGGGCGGGTTGCCGAGGACGTGCAGACCGTCGCGGATCTGGGCGTCCTTGACCTCGCAGAGCCAGCCGTCGACGTGCAGCAGGAAGTCGTCGAAGCCGTCGTCGTCGGGGCGGTCGTCCATGCCGAGGTCGTGGTCGAGCTTCGCGGCCTGGATGAGGGTCCAGATCTGGGCGCGGATCGCCGGGAGCTTGGCGGGGTCCATGGAGGAGATCTGGGCGTACTCGTCGAGCAGTTGCTCCAGGCGCGCGATGTCGCCGTAGGAGTCGGCGCGGGCCATGGGCGGCACGAGGTGGTCGACGAGGGTGGCGTGGACGCGGCGCTTGGCCTGGGTGCCCTCGCCGGGGTCGTTGACCAGGAACGGGTAGATCAGCGGCAGGTCGCCGAGGGCGGCGTCGGGGCCGCAGGCGGCGGACAGGCCGGCGTTCTTGCCGGGCAGCCACTCCAGGTTGCCGTGCTTGCCGAGGTGGATCATCGCGTCGGCGCCGAAGCCGCCGTCCTCGGCGCGGGCGGCGATCCAGCGGTAGGCGGCCAGGTAGTGGTGGGACGGCGGGAGGTCCGGGTCGTGGTAGATGGCGATGGGGTTCTCGCCGAAGCCGCGCGGGGGCTGGATGAGGATCAGCAGGTTGCCGAAGCGCAGGGCCGCGAGGACGATGTCGCCCTCCGGGTTGCGGCTGCGGTCGACGAACATCTCGCCCGGCGCCGGACCCCAGTGCTCCTCCACCGACGTGCGCAGTTCCTCGGGGAGCGTGGCGTACCAGCGGCGGTAGTCGGCCGCCGGGATGCGCACCGGGTTGCGGGCCAGCTGCTCCTCGGTGAGCCAGTCCTGGTCGTGCCCGCCGGCCTCGATCAGCGCGCGGATCAGCTCGTCGCCGTCGCCGGAGGCCAGGCCCGGCACCTCGGCGTCCGTGCCGAAGTCGTAGCCCTCCTCGCGCAGGCGGCGCAGCAGGGCCACCGCGCTGGCGGGGGTGTCGAGGCCGACCGCGTTGCCGATGCGGGAGTGCTTGGTCGGGTAGGCGGAGAGGACCAGGGCGAGGCGCTTGTCGGCGGGCCGGATGTGGCGGAGCCGGGCGTGGCGTACGGCGATTCCGGCGACGCGGGCCGCGCGCTCGGGGTCGGCGACGTAGGCCGGGAGGCCGTCCTCGTCGATCTCCTTGAAGGAGAACGGGACGGTGATGAGGCGGCCGTCGAACTCGGGGACGGCGATCTGGCTGGCCGCGTCGAGCGGGGAGACGCCCTCGTCGTTCTCCTCCCAGGCGGCACGCGACCCCGTGAGGCACAGGGCCTGGAGGATCGGGACGTCGAGCTCGGTGAGCGCGCCGGCGTCCCAGGACTCGTCGTCGCCGCCGGCCGATGCCTGGGCGGGCTTGGTGCCACCCGCGGCGAGGACCGTGGTGATGATCACGTCGGCGGCGCGGAGTTCCTCGATCAGCTCGGGTTCGGGGGCGCGCAGGGAGGCGACGTACAGAGGCAGGGCCCGGCCGCCGCCGTCCTCGATGGCGTCGCACAGGGCGGCGACGAAGGCGGTGTTGCCGCTCATGTGGTGGGCCCGGTAGTAGAGCACGGCGACGGTCGGACCGTCGGCGCCATCGCGGGGCGTGCGCTCCAGCGGGCCCCAGGTGGGTGCCGCCGCCGGTGCCTCGAAGCCGTGGCCGGTGAGCAGGACCGTGTCGGAGAGGAAACGGGCGAGTTGCTCCAGGTTGGCCGGGCCGCCGTGGGCGAGGTAGGCGTGCGCCTCCGCGGCGATGCCGACGGGGACCGTGGAGGCTTCCATGAGCTGGGCGTCCGGGGCCTGTTCGCCGGTGAGGACGACCACCGGGCGGCCGTCGGCCAGCAGCAGGTCGAGGCCGTCCTGCCAGGCCCGGATGCCGCCGAGGAGACGTACGACGACCAGGTCGGCCCCGTCGAGGAGGCCGGGGAGGTCGTCCAGGGCGAGACGGGAGGGGTTGGCGAAGCGGTAGGGCACCGGACCCGCGGCAGCGCGGGCGCTCAGCAGATCGGTGTCGGACGTCGACAGGAGCAGGATCATGCGGCGTCGGCCTTCCTCGGGGTGTCCGCGCCCCGGGTGGTTCGAAATGGGGTCTCCCCTGCTCGGGCGATGCCGAGCGCTCGGGGAAGGGAGTTCCTGACTCGCCCGGCCGCATGGGCCGGACTCACAGTGGCGGGACCGCGCCGGACTCGCACCGGCTTCCTCCCCTGTCGCCGTCGTGGCGATGGCGGACCGGATGACCCGCCGCGATCATAGTAAGTGCCAGGGGAAGAGGGCACGGCATACACCAGGTGTGATGGTAGGTATGCTCGCCGCCATGTCCACGGCTGCCCCGCGCTCATCGCCCCAGGCCACAGCGGTCCCACGAGACCGCGGTGACGCCTGTCCGGGGACGCTGCGGCTGCACGCGGCGGACGACGGAGCGCTCGCTCGCGTCCGGATTCCCGGTGGTGTGCTGACCGTTGCGCAGGCGGAGACGCTCGTGGAGGTGGCCGAACAGCTGGGCGACGGAGACCTGCATCTGACCTCGCGCGGCAACGCGCAACTGCGGGGTCTGCCGGACGGATGCGCCGGGGAGCTGGCCGAGTCGCTGGACGCGGCCGGGCTGCTGCCCTCGCGTGGGCACGAGCGGGTGCGCAACATCGTGGCCTCACCCCTGTCCGGACTCGACGGGCGGGGCGTGCTGGACGTACGCCCCTGGCTGACGGCCCTCGACGCGGCGCTGTGCGCGAGCGAGGCGGCGCGGGACCTGTCGGGACGTTTCCTGTTCGCGCTCGACGACGGCCGCGGCGACGTGGCCGGACTCGGTGCCGATGTGACGGTGCGGGCGACGGCGGACGGCGGCGCGGAACTCGCGCTCGGAGCGGCCGGGGAAGCGCTGCACGTCGGTGTGGCGGAAGCGGCCCGGGCCGCGCTGGTCGCCGCGGAGACCTTCCTGGAAGCGTCGCGGACGAGCGGGGCACGCGTCTGGCGCGTGGATGAACTGTCCCTTTCCGGCGACGAGTTGCTCGACGCGGTCGGTGAGCGGCTGCGGGCCGAGGGTGTCCGGCACGAGCGGCGGAGCCGGGAGACCGGCCGCACGGCCGGTCCGCCCCCGGGGACCCTCGGTGCCGGCCTCTCGGTGCACGTTCCGCTGGGACGGCTCTCGGCGCACCAGTGGCGGGAACTGACGCACGTCGCCGCCGGTGAGCTGCGTCTCACGCCGTGGCGCGGTGTGGTTCTTCCCACACAGGGGACAGACCTGGAGGAATCCATCACCCGCCTCGCCGCCACCGGCCTGGTCACCGATCCCGGCTCCCCCTGGCTCCGTGTCGGTGCCTGCATCGGCAGTCCCGGATGCGCCAAGTCGCGGGCGGACGTACGGACCGACGCGGCCGGGGCGCTCGACGCGATCGGGCCGAGCGGCCTGCCCTTGTACTGGTCCGGGTGCGAGCGCCGCTGCGGACACCCCCGGGGCGACCGCGTCGACGTGGTCGCCGCTCCGGGAGGCGGCTATCTGCTCTCCACCGCCGTCAGCGGTCGGGAACCCCGGACCGCCTCGATGGGCGTCCCCGCCCGACTCGCCACCGCGCTGGCGGCGATCACCTCATGACCCCTCAGACGACCATGACGACCGAAGGCAGCGAGAAGAGCACCGTGACCACGTACGACTACGAGAAGGACGGCCCGGCCATCTACCGCCAGTCCTTCGCCACCATCCGCGCGGAGGCGGACCTCGCGGCCCTGCCCGCCGACGTCAGCCAGGTCACGGTCCGGATGATCCACGCCTGCGGGATGGTCGACCTCGTACGGGATCTGGCCTACTCCCCCGGGGTCGTGGCCCGTGCCCGCGAGGCCCTGCGCGCGGGGGCGCCCATCTTCACCGACGTGCAGATGGTGGCCAGCGGCGTGACGCGCAAGCGGCTGCCCGCCGACAACGACGTGCTGTGCACGCTCTCCGACCCGTCCGTGCCGGAGCTGGCGGTGAAGCTCGGCACCACGCGCAGCGCCGCCGCGATGGAGCTGTGGCGGGACCGGCTGGAGGGCTCGGTGGTCGCCGTCGGCAACGCGCCCACCGCCCTGTTCCGGCTGCTGGAGATGATCGAGGAGGGGGCGCCCCGACCGGCCGCCGTCATCGGTGTCCCGGTCGGGTTCGTCGGGGCCGCCGAGTCCAAGGACGCCCTGGCCGCGCACCCGTCGGGCCTGGAGCACCTGGTCGTGCGCGGCCGTCGCGGGGGCAGTGCCATCGCGGCCGCCGCGCTCAACGCGATCGCGAGCGAGGAAGAGTGAGCGGCAAGCTGTACGGGGTGGGGCTCGGCCCCGGTGACCCGTCCCTGATGACCGTACGGGCCGTGGAGGCCATCGCCGAGGCGGACGTGATCGCGTACCACAGTGCGCGGCACGGACGTTCCATCGCGCGCTCGATCGCGGCGAAGCACATCCGCGCCGACCACATCGAGGAGCGGCTGGTCTACCCGGTCACCACCGAGACCACCGACCACCCCGGCGGCTACAAGGGCGCGATGGAGGAGTTCTACGCCGAGGCGTCGGCCCGGCTCGCCGCGCACCTGGACGCGGGACGGACGGTCGCGGTCCTCGCCGAGGGAGATCCGCTCTTCTACGGCTCCTACATGCACATGCACAAGCGGCTGGTCGACCGCTACGACACCGAGGTCGTCCCCGGCGTCACGTCCGTGTCGGCCGCCGCCGCCCGGCTGGGCACGCCGCTCGCCGAGGGCGAGGAGGTGCTGACCATCCTGCCGGGCACGCTGCCCGAGGAGGAGCTGACCGCACGGCTCGCCGCGACGGACGTGGCCGTGGTGATGAAGCTGGGGCGTACCTTCACCAAGGTGCGCGGCGCGCTGGAGAGTTCGGGACGGCTCGGCGAGGCGCGCTATGTGGAGCGGGCCACCATGGCCGGGGAGCGGCTCGCCGAACTGGCGGACGTGGACCCGGAGTCGGTGCCGTACTTCTCGGTGGCCGTGCTGCCCAGCCAGGTCGACGCCGAGCGGCCCGATGTCCGGGAGCGGGGCGAGGTCGTGGTGGTCGGGACCGGGCCGGCCGGTCCGCTGTGGCTGACGCCCGAGACGCGGGGTGCGCTGGCCGCCGCCGACGACCTGGTCGGCTACACGACCTATCTCGACCGGGTGCCGCGGCGGCCCGGGCAGGTCCGGCACGGCTCGGACAACCGGGTCGAGTCGGAGCGCGCCGAGTTCGCCCTCGATCTGGCGCGCCGGGGGCGGCGGGTCGCGGTCGTCTCGGGCGGCGACCCTGGCGTCTTCGCCATGGCGACGGCCGTGCTGGAGGTCGCCTCTCAGAAGGAGTACGCGGACGTACCGGTGCGGGTGCTGCCGGGGGTGACCGCGGCCAGCGCGGCGGCGGCCCGCGCGGGCGCACCGCTCGGGCACGACTACGCCACGATCTCCCTCTCCGACCGGCTGAAGCCGTGGGAGGTCGTCGAGGAACGGCTGCGGGCGGCGGCCTCGGCGGATCTGGTGCTCGCCCTGTACAACCCCGGTTCCCGCAGCCGTACCTGGCAGGTGGGCAAGGCCCGGGAGCTGCTGCTGGAGCACCGTGCGCCGGACACCCCGGTGGTGGTGGCCCGGGACGTGGGCGGCTCCGGTGAGCGGGTCCGGATCGTGCGGCTGACCGATCTGGACCCGGCCGAGGTCGACATGCGCACGATCCTGCTGGTCGGGTCCTCGCAGACGCGGGCCGTCCGGCGTGGGGACGGCGAGGAGTTCGTCTGGACTCCGCGCCGGTATCCCGAGGCGTAGGCACGTGGGGCCCGGTTCAGCTCTCCTCGGCCACCGAAGCGGGGGCCGGGGCGGGCCGGGCCAGGCCCTGCGTCCACTTCTCCTCGATCCGTCCGGCCTTCCACACCACAACGGCCACCGCCCAGGTGACGACGAACAGGCCGACGACGACGTAGCCGATGATGTTCAGGTCGAGGCCGGACACCCAGTCCCAGAACGGGCCGTGCAGGTCCGCCTGCCCGGCGATCAGGCCCAGCAGTTCGACCGTGCCGATGAGCAGCGCCACGGCGACGGACAGGCCGGTGATGGTGAGGTTGTAGTAGACCTTGCGCACCGGCCGGGAGAACGCCCAGCCGTAGGCGAAGTTCATGAACGAGCCGTCGATGGTGTCGAGCAGCGACATCCCGGCCGCGAACAGGACCGGCAGGCACAGGATCGCGTACCAGGGCAGGCCGGAGGCCGCGCCCGAACCGGCCAGCACCAGCAGGGCGATCTCCGTGGCCGTGTCGAAGCCCAGGCCGAAGAGCAGGCCCAGCGGGTACATCTGCCACGGCTGGGTGATCGACCTCGTCAGGCGGCCCAGAAGCCGGTTCATGAAGCCGCGCTTGTCGAGCTGTTCCTCCAGGGCGGCCTCGTCGAAGTGGCCGGTGCGCATCTGGCGGAACACCTTCCAGATGCCCGCCATGATCACGATGTTGATGATCGCGATGAGGTAGAGGAAGGTTCCCGAGACGGCCGTGCCGATCCAGCCGGTGGCGTTGTGCAGTTCGGAGCCGTCGTTCGCGACCGGCCCGGACAGTGCCTTGACGCCGAGGGAGAGCAGGAAGGCGAGCACGAAGACGATCGAGGAGTGCCCGAGCGAGAACCAGAAGCCGGTCGACAGCGGGCGTCGGCCCTCGCCCATCAGCTTGCGGGTGGTGTTGTCGATGGCGGCGATGTGATCGGCGTCGAAGGCGTGCCGCATGCCCAGGGTGTAGGCCGTGACGCCGACCCCGATGCCGAACGTCCGCTCGCCCAGGCTGTAGTGCTCCGGGGCGACGATCACCACGAGCGTGAACCAGCCGATGACGTGCAGCGCGAGGATGAACGCGGACATTCCGCCGAGGCTCGTCCACTCCTTGCGGGTCATCGTGGTGCGGGCGGGTGCGTGAGCGGTGGTCATGGAGGCGTGGGCCTTACTGATCGGCGATCGGCTGTTCTCAGCCGCGCCCTCCAGACTTCTGCGAGCTCATGGCAGGTACAAGCCCAAGGCGGCAAAGCCCCCGTCAGGTTTCAGTCGGCAGCCGGGAAAGTGCGTCGGCTTCTGATCCACCGGACCGCTTCCTCCGGCTCCCCCACCTCCCGCACCCCTTCGGGAAACGGCGGCCGGCGGACCATGACCACCGGCAGCCCGGCCTCCCGCGCGGCCGTGAGCTTGGGTGCCGTGGCGGCTCCCCCGCTGTCCTTCGTCACGACGACGTCGACGCGATGGCGGCGCAGCAGCTCGCGCTCGCCGTCGAGGGTGAAGGGGCCACGGTCGAGCAGCACTTCCATGCGGAGCGGGTGGGGGGCCTCGGGCGCGTCGACGGAACGGACGAGGAACCACAGGTCGTCCAGGGCGGCGAACGCGGCCAGGCCCATGCGTCCGGTGGTGAGGAACACGCGGCGGCCGAGTGCGGGCAGCAGCGTCGCGGCCTCCTCCAGGGAGCCGGCCTCGCGCCAGTCGTCACCGGCTACCGGGACCCAGCCGGGGCGCCGCACCGCGAGCAGGGGAACATGGGCGGTGGCGGCGGCACGTGCCGCGTGGAAACCGATCGTCCCGGCGAAAGGGTGGGTGGCGTCGATGAGTGCGTCCACCCGGTGCTCGACGAGCCACGAGGTCAGCCCCTCCACCCCGCCGAAGCCGCCGATCCGGACCTCGCCCGGGGGCAGCCGGGGGCCGGCCACCCGCCCGGCGAGGGAACTGGTCACGGTCAGGCCGGGTGTGCCGTGGAGCAGTTCGGCAAGGCGGCGGGCTTCCGTGGTCCCGCCGAGTATCAGTACGTGCATGGGAGTCCAGGTCCGTTCATGAGCAGCGAAGTGAAGGGTGGCCGCAGGGCCCAGCTGGAGCACACCGGCCTGCGGCCCGGGTGGACCACCGGCGCCTGTGCGACGGCGGCCACGACTGCCGCGTACACGGCACTGCTGACCGGGGAGTTCCCCGACCCGGTGACGATCACTCTGCCCAAGGGACAGACACCGTCGTTCGCGCTGGCGGCCGAGGACCTGGGCGACGGATACGCGATGGCGGGCGTCGTGAAGGACGCGGGCGACGACCCGGACGTCACGCACGGCGCGCTGGTCCGGGCCACGGTACGGCGGCTGCCCGCCGGGGCCGGGGTGGTCTTCAGGGCGGGGCCCGGGGTCGGGACGATCACCCGCCCCGGCCTGCCGCTGCCCGTGGGGGAGCCCGCCGTGAACCCCGTCCCGCGCCGGCTGATGCGCGAGCACGTGTCCGAGGTAGCCGCACGGCACGGTGGCAGCGGCGACGTCGAGATCACCGTCTCCGTCGACCACGGCGAGGAGATCGCCCGCTCCACCTGGAACCCGCGGCTGGGCATCCTGGGCGGCCTGTCCATCCTCGGCACCACCGGGATCGTGGTGCCGTACTCCTGCTCGGCGTGGATCGACTCCATCCGCCGGGGTGTGGACGTGGCGCGGGCCGCGGGCCGTACGCATGTCGCCGGGTGCACCGGGTCGACGTCGGAGAAGACGGTCGTCGCCGAGTACGGGCTGCCCGAGGACGCCCTGCTCGACATGGGCGACTTCGCGGGCGCCGTGCTGAAGTACATCCGCCGCCATCCCGTGGACCGGCTGACGATCTGCGGTGGCTTCGCCAAGCTGTCCAAGCTCGCCGCCGGCCATCTCGATCTGCACTCCGCCCGCTCCCAGGTCGACAAGGGCTTCCTCGCCGAACTGGCCCGGCGGGGCGGCGCGGACGAGGCGCTGCGGGCCGGGGTGGCCGAGGCCAACACCGGGCTGGCCGCGCTCCAGTTGTGCATGGCCGCCGGTGTGCCGCTCGGTGACCTGGTCGCCAGGACCGCCCGTGACGAGGCGCTGGCGGTGCTGCGCGGTGCGCCGGTGGCGGTCGACGTGATCTGCGTCGACCGGGCGGGCACGGTGGTGGGGCGCAGCTCGGTGGCCTGAGGGCCCGGGTGCCGGACGAGTCTCCCCGAACCGCTCAGCACACGTGACGCTCCCTCTCCGCCGAGTAGAGGTGGCTGTCCCGGAATTCCTCGGCACCCAGGGTCCGGCCGACCATGATCACGGCCGTGCGCAGCACCCCGGCCTCCTTCGTCTTCCCGGCGATCTCGTCGAGGGTGCCGCGGATGATCACCTCGTCCGGGCGGGAGGCGTAGGCGACGACGGCGGCCGGGCAGTCGGCGCCGTAGTGCGGGAGGAGTTCGGCGACCACGCGGTCCACATAGCCGGCCGCCAGGTGCAGCACGATCAGCGCGCCGCTGCGGCCGAGGGTGGCCAGGTCCTCCCCGTCCGGCATGGCGGTGGCACGCTGGGCGACGCGGGTGAGGATCACGGTCTGGCCGACGGTCGGCACGGTCAGTTCCCGTTTCAGGGACGCCGCCGCGGCGGCGAAGGCCGGGACTCCGGGGACCACTTCGTAGGGCACTCCGGCCGCGTCCAGCCGGCGCATCTGCTCGGCGACCGCGCTGAACACGGACGGGTCCCCGGAGTGCAGCCGCGCCACGTCGTGTCCCGCCTCGTGGGCGCGGAGCAGCTCGGCGGTGATCTCGTCCAGGGTGAGCTGCGCGGTGTCCACCAGCCGTGCGTCCGGCGGGCACTCGGCCAGCAGCTCGCGCGGGACCAGGCTGCCCGCGTAGAGGCAGAGCCGGCAGGCCCCGAGGGTGCGGGCGCCGCGCACGGTGATCAGATCGGCGGCACCGGGTCCGGCGCCGATGAAGTACACGGTCATCTGTTGGCTCCCGAAGGGGTGTCGAGGGTCTTCCACGCGGCCCACTGGGTCACCGGCATCGCCTGCCGCCACCCGGTGAAGCCGCCCACGGGCACGGCGTGCGCCACCGCGAGCCGCACCAGCTCGCCGCCGTGACGACGGTGGGCCTCGGCGAGGAGCGCCTCCGACTCGAGTGTCACGGTGTTGGCGACCAGCCGCCCACCGGTGGGCAGGGCCTCCCAGCAGGCGTCGAGGAGGCCGGGCGCGGTGAGACCGCCGCCGACGAACACGGCGTCGGGCGCGGGCAGTTCGGCCAGGGCGGCGGGCGCGGCGCCCGTGACGACCCGCAGGCCGGGTACCCCGAGGCGGTCGGCGTTGCGGCTGATGCGCGCCGCGCGCACCGGGTCCCGCTCGACCGTGATCGCGCGGCACGAGGGGTGGGTGCGCATCCATTCGACGGCGATCGAGCCCGAGCCGCCGCCGATGTCCCACAGCAGTTCCCCCGGGGCGGGGGCCAGCGTGCTGAGCGTGACGGCGCGGACGTGCCGCTTGGTGAGCTGGCCGTCGTGCTCGTATGCGTCGTCCGGGAGGCCGGGCACGGCACCGAGGCGCGGGGCGTCCGGGGCGCGAAGGCAGGTGACGGCGACGATGTTGAGGGGGTCGCCGGGTGGCCGTGCCTCCGGCCAGTCGTCCGCGGCGGCCTCGTCGGTCATGCGCTCCCGCGCGCCGCCGAGTTGCTCCAGGACCCGCATCCGGCTCGCTCCGAATCCCCGGTCCCGCAGCAGGGCGGCGACCTCGCCGGGCGTGCCGGCGCCCGCGCTGAGGACGAGGAGCCGCCGGCCGTCGTGCAGGGCGGCGGCGAGACGGGCGGCGGGCCGGCCGACGAGCGTGACGACCTCGACGTCCTCCAGCGGCCAGCCGAGGCGGGCGGCGGCATAGGAGACGGAGGAGGGGTGGGGCAGGACGCGCAGGGCGCCCGCTTCCCCGATTTCCTCGGCGAGGGCGCGTCCGATGCCGTAGAACATCGGGTCCCCGCTGGCCAGTACGGCGATCCGGCGGCCGGCGTGTGCCGCGAGCAGGCCGGGTACCGCGGGGCGCAGGGGCGTGGGCCAGGCGACCCGCTCCCCGGCGCACCGCGGGGGCAGCAGATCCAGCTGGCGCGGGCCGCCGATCAGGACCTCGGCCTCGCTCAGCACGCCACGGGAGGCGTCGGTCAGGCCTTCCCAGCCGTCGGCCCCGATCCCGACGACGGTCACGGCGGCGGTCGGTGCGGGACGTGCGGGGTTCACTGCGCGGTACCTCGGGATTCGGGGGCAGCTGTCGTGGGCGACAGAGGGGCACTCTACTGGGCGCCTACCAGCACAGCTCTGCTCGGGTTCGCACTTCCCGGCCCCTGCCGCACACCACGTGCGACAGCCCGCGGCGGGTGTCCGGCTCACCCGGATCCGGCGAGGCCGAGTTCGCGCTCGCCGAGGGGTGCGAAGAAGCGCTCCACGTCCGCGTCGCCGACCTCGCCGAGGGTCGCCGGTGACCAGCGGGGGTCGCGGTCCTTGTCGATGACCTGGGCACGGATCCCCTCGACCAGGTCGGGCGTGGTCAGGGAAGCGCAGGAGACCCGGTACTCCTGCTCCAGCACCCGCTCCAGCGAGCCGAGCCGGCGGGCGCGACGCAGGGCGGTGAGGGTGACCTTGAGCGAGGTGGGCGACTTGGCCAGCAGGGTCTCGGCGGTCTCCTTGGCCGCCGGGTCGCCGTGCGCGAGCAGCCGCTCGACGATCTCCTCGACCGTGTCGGAGGCGAAGCAGGAGTCGATCCACCCGCGCTGCCCGGCCAGTTCCCCTTCCGGTGCGGGCTGCGCATGCCGTTCCAGGGCTTCCCGTACGGGCATGCCGGCGAGGTCGTCGACGAACCGCCCCAGCGCCTCGGACGGTGCGTAGTGGTCGGCGAGGCCGCACAGCAGCGCGTCCCCGGCGCCGATCTGGGTGCCCGTCAGGGCGAGGTGGGTGCCGAGTTCGCCCGGGGCGAGGCCGAGGAGGTGGGTGCCGCCGACGTCCGGGACGAAGCCGATGCCGGTCTCGGGCATGGCGATCCTCGACCGCTCGGTGACGATCCGGACGCTGCCGTGCGCGGAGACGCCGACACCGCCGCCCATGACGATGCCGTCCATGACGGCGACGTAGGGCTTGGGGTAGCGGGCGATGCGGGCGTTGAGGCGGTACTCGTCGCGCCAGAACGCGGCCGAGGCGGAGCCGTCCCCGTCGCGGGCGTCGTCGTGGATGCCGCGGATGTCGCCGCCCGCGCACAGGCCGCGCTCCCCCGCACCGGTGATGACGACGGTCTCGACGGCCGGGTCCCGCTCCCAGTCGGTCAGGGCCTCGTCGATGTGGCGCACCATGGCGTGGGTGAGGGCGTTGAGGGCCTTGGGCCGGTTGAGGACGATGTGGGCGGCCCGGCCCGTCGTGCGGAAGAGGACGTCGGTCATCCGAGTGCCTCCGTCAGGCTTCGGGCCGCGATGACGCGCATGATCTCGTTGCTTCCTTCCAGGATCTGGTGGACTCGCAGGTCGATCTTCTCGATGCCTTGCACGCCGGGGTGAGGCGCCCCCCACGAAGAGGCTGTGTGACGGACATCACGCCACTCATTTCGCTGTCCTCAGGTCATCATATGACCTGATCTCACGGCGGTCGGTTGAGTGCAGCCGCCCGCCGGACGGTACGGCAAGGCGAGGATGTTCATGAGCGACCAGAACAAGCCCGGACGACCGCGTGTGGGCGTGGTGGGTCTAGGAGCCATGGGCCTCGGGATGGCCCGGAGCCTGCGGGCGGCGGGATACGACGTCGGCGTTCACGATCTGCGTCCGGAGACGGCCGCGGACTTCGCTCGCGAGGGCGGGACGGCGTTCGGGACCTGTGGCGAGCTGGCGGCCTCGGTGGACGTCCTGGTCGGCGTGGTGGTGAACGCCGCGCAGGTCGAGACCGTGCTGTTCGGTGCCGGGGGCGCGGCCGGCGGGCTCCGCCCCGGCTCCGTCTTCGTCATGTGCTCCACGGTCGATCCGGGCTGGTCCGCCGCGCTGGAAGGCCGTCTGGCCGAGCGGGGGGTCCTGTACCTGGACGCTCCCATCTCCGGCGGCGCCGCCCGGGCGGCGGCCGGTCAACTCACCATGATGACGTCGGGCTCCACCGAGGCGTACGCCCTCGCCGACCCGGTGCTCGAGGCCATGAGCAGCACCGTCTACCGTCTGGGCGAGCGCGCGGGGCTCGGCTCCAAGGTCAAGATCGTCAACCAGCTGCTCGCGGGCGTGCACATCGCCGCCGCGGCCGAGGCGATGGCCCTCGGCATCAAGGTGGGCGTTCCCGCCGAGGCGCTCTACGACGTCATCACGCACAGCGCCGGCAACTCCTGGATGTTCGAGAACCGCATGGCCCATGTGCTCGACGGCGACTACACACCCCTCTCGGCCGTCGACATCTTCGTCAAGGACCTGGGGCTGGTGCTGGACTCCGCGAGGCCGGAACGGTTCCCGCTCCCTCTCGCCGCCACCGCCCACCAGATGTTCCTCCAGGCGTCGGCGTCCGGACTGGGGGCCGAGGACGACAGCGCGGTCATCAAGATCTTCCCGGGAGTCGACCTGCCGAAGCCGGTGGAGGCCTGACATGGGAATCCGACTCGGATGCATCGCCGACGACTTCACCGGCGCCACGGACCTCGCCAACAACCTGGTGCGCGCGGGCATGCGCGTGGTCCAGCTGATCGACCCACCACCGGCGGGCGACGAGCAGACGATGGACGCGGACGCCGTGGTCATCGCCCTCAAGTCGCGTACCGTCCCGGCCGCCGACGCCGTCGAGGCATCGCTGCGCGCACTGGCCTGGCTGCGGTCCATGGGCGCCGAGCAGATCTACTTCAAGTACTGCTCCACGTTCGACTCGACACCGGCCGGCAACATCGGGCCGGTGACCGAGGCGCTGATGGACGCCCTGGGCACCGGCTTCACGGTGGCGACGCCGGCGTTCCCCGACAACGGGCGCACGATCTTCAAGGGGCATCTCTTCGTCGGCGACGTGCTCCTCAGTGACAGCGGCATGCGCCACCACCCGCTCACCCCCATGACCGACTCCAATCTGGTCTCCGTCCTCGGCGCGCAGACCACGCGCGAGGTCGGTCTCGTCGACCACACGGTCGTCGCCGGTGGTGCCGAGGCGATCCGGGCCCGCGTCGACGCCCTCCGGGAGGACGGGGTCGGAATCGCCGTCGTCGACGCCGTCTCCAATGACGACCTCGTGCGTCTGGGCGTGGCGGTCCAGGGGTTCCCACTGGTGACCGCGGGCTCGGGGCTGGCGATCGGTCTGCCCGCCAACTGGGGGTTCAAGCCCACCCGCGCCGCCGCGGAACTGCCGCCTCCCGCCGGTCACCGAGCCGTCGTCTCCGGCTCGGTCTCCACGGCGACCAACCGTCAGGTCCTCGAGTACCTGCGCACCGGCCGCCCCGCCTTCAGCGTGGACCCGCTGCGCGTGGCCGCCGGCGAGGACGTGGTCGGGCAGGCCCTGGCCTTCGCCGAGTCGCACCTGGCCGACGGTCCTGTGCTCGTGTACTCCACCGAGTCCGCCGACACGGTCCGTACCGTCCAGGGCCGGCTCGGTGCCGCCGAGGCCGGTGAGCTCGTGGAACGGACGCTCGCCCGCGTCGCCCAGGGGCTGGTGGAACGCGGCGTACGCCGGCTCGTCGTGGCGGGGGGAGAGACCTCGGGGGCGGTCGTCCAGGCGCTCGGCATCAACGGACTCCGGATCGGGCCGCAGATCGACCCCGGGGTGCCCTGGTGCGCGGCGGCGCTGCCCGACGGAGACACGCTCCACATCACCCTCAAGTCCGGCAACTTCGGGGGCCCCGACTTCTTCACCCGCTCCTTCGCACTCCTGGACGAGGAGGCCGCATGAACCCGCAGCCGACAGCACTCGACGAAGGCGTCGAGCAGGCTCGCGACGAGATCGTCCGGGTGGGCACCAGCCTGTTCGCCCGGGGCTATGTCCACGCCAGCGCGGGCAACATCAGCGCCAAGGTCGGCGACCACCATCTGATCACGCCCACCGACGCCGCCCTGGGGTTCCTCGAACCCGGCCGCCTCGCGCTGGTCGACGCCGCGGGTGAACAGGTCGCGGGCGACCGTGCCAGCAAGACCCTGACGCTCCATCGCCGCATCTGTGCCGCCGACCCCGCGGCCCGGTTCGTCGTCCACACCCACTCCACGCACCTGGTCGCGCTGACGCTGGCCGGGGTCTGGAGCGCCGAGGACGTGCTGCCGCCCATCACGCCGTACTACGTGATGAAGGTCGGGCACGTCCCGCTCATCCCCTACCACCGGCCGGGCGACCCCCGCGTGGCCGACCTGGTGACCGCTCTCATCGCCGACCGCGCGGCGAGCCGTACGCCCATCAGGGCGGTGCTGCTGGACCGGCTGGGCCCCGTGGTCTGGGGCCCCGACGCGGCCACCGCTCTCGCCGTCCTCGAAGAACTCGAGGAGACGGCACGTCTCTGGCTCCTGACCGACCGTCGCCCCGAGCCGCTCCCCTCTCACGCGCTCGATGAACTGAGGTCCACGTTCAACGCCGCGTGGTGACCCGCCTCTCCCCTGCCGGAGAATTCCCCTGAGCCGCTCAAAGGATCACCATGTCCATGCCTATATCGGCGTCCACAGCTCCCGACGCCGCCCGTGAGAACGCCGTCTTCCGCAAGGTCGTACGGCGTATCGTCCCCTTCCTCGTCCTCTGTTACGTCGTCTCGTATCTCGACCGGGTCAACGTCGGCTTCGCGAAGCTCCAGATGTCCGACGACCTCGGGTTCAGCGAGGCGGCGTACGGCCTCGGCGCCGGACTGTTCTTCATCGGCTACTTCCTCTTCGAGGTGCCGTCGAACCTGATGCTGCAGCGCGTCGGCGCCCGCACCTGGATCGCCCGGATCATGATCAGCTGGGGCGTCGTCTCGGCGGCGTTCATGTTCGTCCACAACGAGACGATGTTCTACGTCCTGAGGTTCCTCCTCGGTGCCGCCGAGGCGGGGTTCTACCCGGGGGTGATCCTGTACTGCACGTACTGGTTCCCGTCGCGGCGTCGGGCCCGGGTGATCGCGATGTTCATGTCCGCCATCCCGGTGGCCGGCATCTTCGGCAACCCGCTGTCCGGCTGGATCATGGACCGGTTCCAGGGTGTGAACGGCTGGCAGGGCTGGCAGTGGATGTTCCTGCTGGAGGCGATCCCCGCCCTTCTGATCGGCGTGGCCACCCCGTTCTACCTCGACAACGGCGTGCGCGACGCGAAGTGGCTCACCGACGAGGAGAAGGACGTCGTCGAGCGGGCGATCGCCGAGGACGCCGCGCACCAGACCGTGCACGGACGGGTCTGGGACGCCTTCCGCGAGCCGAGGGTGTGGCTGATGTGCCTCATCTACTTCTGCTTCGTGATGGGTCAGTACGCCCTGACGTTCTGGATGCCCACGTTCATCGAGTCCACCGGCATCGAGGGGAACCTCGCGATCGGCGTGCTCAGCGCGGTGCCGTTCCTGGCGGCTCTCGTCGCGATGAACCTGTTCGGGCGTTCGGCGGACAAGCGCCGCGAACGCCGCTGGCACCTGGTCGTCCCGAGCCTCATGGGTGCCGTCGGCTTCTCGCTGGCGGCCGGCTGGGCCGGGTCCACCGCGCTGTCCCTGGTCGCGCTGTCCGTCGCCGCGGCCGGTGTGCTGACCTGCTCGCCGCTGTTCTGGTCGCTGCCCACCGCGTTCCTCGGCGGTACCGCCGCCGCGGTCGGCCTCGCCGTGATCAACTCGGTCGGCAACCTCGCCGGCTTCGTCAGTCCCTACATGATCGGCGCGGTGAAGGACGCCACCGGTTCGACATCGCTCCCGATGTACGTCCTGGCGCTCAGTCTCGTCGTCGGCGCCGCCGCGGTGCTCACCACCGACAAGCAGACCGTCAACCGCTGACCGGTCCTCCCCGGTCCCCTCACAGGAGCCAGCATGCCGAGGTTCGCAGCGAACCTGTCCATGATGTATCCCGAGCACGACTTCCCCGACCGCTTCGCCGCGGCCTCGGCGGACGGCTTCACCGCCGTCGAATACCTCTTCCCCTACGCCTACGACAGCGCGGAGCTGCGGCGCAGGCTCGACGACCACGGGCTCAGGCAGGTGCTCTTCAACGCGCCTCCCGGGGCCTGGGAGTCGGGAGAACGCGGGATCGCGGCGCTGCCCGGCCGCGAGGCGGAGCTTCGCTCCGGGATCGCCCGGGCTCTGGAGTACGCCGCCGCGCTGGACTGCCCGCGACTGCACGTGATGGCCGGTCTCGTGGCGCCGGGCGTGACTCCGAAGGAGCTGGCCGAGCACCGCGACACCTACCTGGCCAACCTGGAGTGGGCGGCGGAACGAGCCGCCGGGTCAGAGGTCGACATCCTGGTCGAGCCGATCAACGGCCGCGACATGCCGGGCTACTTCCTGTCCGGGCAGGCCGAGGCCCACGCGGTGGTACGGGAGGTGGGCGCCCCGAATCTCAAGGTGCAACTCGACCTGTACCACTGCCAGATCGTCGAAGGGGACCTCACCACGACGCTGCGCCGCGACCTGCCGACCGGCCGGGTCGGTCATCTGCAGATCGCCGGCGTGCCGGACCGCCACGAGCCGGACAGCGGCGAGCTCGACATCCGGCATCTGTTCGACGTCGTCGACGACCTGGGCTTCGACGGGTGGATCGGCTGCGAGTACATCCCCCGGGCCGGCACGAGCGAGGGCCTCGGCTGGCTGACCGACTACCGAGGAGACAGCGCATGAGGATCGTCATCACGGGCGGCTTCGGCTTTCTGGGACGCGAGATCACCGGCACCCTGCTGAGCACCCGGACGCTCGGTGGTGCGCCGATCGACCGACTGGTGCTCACCGACCGGTTCGTCCCGCCCGGGGCGCCGCAGGCGGCCGATCCCCTGGTGGAGATCGTGCGGGGTGACCTGGTCGAGTGTCTCGACGAGGTGTTCGCGGAGCCGGTGGACGTGCTGATCCACCTCGCCGCCGCCGTCTCGGCCGAGTGCGAGGCCGACTTCGACCTCGGGATGAGCGCCAACCTGGACACCACCCGCGCCCTCCTCGAAGCCGCCCGGGCCCGGTCGGCGGCCGGCGGGCCGGCGCCGCGCCTGGTGTTCGCCAGCAGCGTGGCGGTCTACGGTTCCGACCCGGCACTGCCGCTCCCGCCGGTGGTCAGCGAGTCGACCCTGCCCACGCCCCGGTCGAGCTACGGGATCCAGAAGCTCGTCTGCGAGCAGCTGGTCGCCGACTACACGCGCCGGGGCTTCATCGACGGGCGCGTCGCCCGGCTGATGACCGTGTCCGTACGCCCCGGCAAGCCGAACGCCGCCGCCTCCGGCTTCTTGTCGGGCATCGTCCGCGAGCCGGTCGCGGGCCTCCCCGCCATCTGCCCCGTACGCCCCGACCTGCGGGTGGCCCTGGCGTCACCACGGCGCACGGTCGAGGGGATCCTCCGGATCGCGGCAGCCGAGCGCGGCAGCGGGAAGGGCCGCCTCGACGGCGGACTGCCCGTCAACCTCCCCGCGCTCACGGTCTCGGTCGCCGAGATGCTGGCCACGCTGCGACGGGTGGCGGGCGACGCCGCGGCCGATCTGGTGACCGTCGCGCCCGATCCCGACGTCGAGGCGGTCGTGGGATCGTGGCCCTCCGCCTTCGACAACACCCGCGCCGCCGCGCTCGGGCTGGAGCCCGACCCGAGCTTCGAATCGGTCGTGCGGGACTACCTCGCCGACCACCCTGAAGCGGTCCTGGTCAAGGCCTAGTGGAAAGCGGAACGACGAGACCCGGGCCTATAGACTGAAAACCATGTTTTCCAAGGTAAGCGGTCCCGTCCGGCTCGCGGATCAGGTCGCCGCGACCCTCTCGGAGGAGATCGAGTCGGGACGGCTGGCCGAGGGCGACCGACTGCCGACCGAGGTCGAGCTGGTCAGGCAGTTGGGCGTCAGCCGCACGGTGGTGCGCGAGGCGCTGTCGCGGCTCCGCAACGCGGGCCTGATCGAACCGCGCCAGGGCATCGGCGTGTTCGTCCTGCCGCGGCGCACCCGGCCGCTCGACCTGGAGGCCGCCGACACCAAGGCGAAGGTGCTGCAGATCGTGGAGGTGCGCCGCGCCATGGAGGGCGAGGCGGCCCATCTCGCCGCCACCCGGGCCACGCCCCTCGACCTGGCACGGATGGGTCAGGCCCTGGACGCGATCGACTCGGCGGTCGCGGCCGGCGGCGACGGCGTGGACGAGGACCTCGCCTTCCACCGGTCCATCGCCGAGTCGACCGGGAACACGGTGATGGTCTCGACCCTGCGGTACCTGGGCGACGTGTCGCGCGGCGGCATCCGCGTCACACGGGCGAACGAGGCACGCCGGAACGACTTCATCGAAGCGGTCCGGGCGGAGCACCACGCCATCCTCGCCGCCATCGAGGCGCGCGACGCCGAGGCGGCGCGTACGGCCGCACGCCTGCACATGGATCACGCCGCCGCCCGCCTCCAGGACGCGGACGACGGATTCTGGACCGACGCCGAGGACATCGAGGTGGATCTCGACGCCGCTCCCTGACGCGTCGGTACGGCTTCCGGCCGGTCCCTTTCGGCCCGTCGGTCGTCCCCGTCAGTCGTTGGCGTCAGTCGTCGTGTCCGCACCGATGAGGACGAAGGCCACGGTTGCCGCCTGTCCACTGCGGTTGCGCCAGGCGTGACGGGTGCCGTTCTGGATCACGATGTCCCCGGCCGAGAGCGGCGTGCACCGGCCGTCGTCCAGTTCGAGGACGATCTCGCCCGTCAGCACGATGCCGTAGTCCACGGTCGGAGTGGTGTGCATGCCGTCGGGTTCGATGAGTTCGGCGAGGCCGGGCGAGTCGGCCCGCTGCTCCCGGTCGAAGGCCACCGGGTCGAAGGCCGGGTCGGCCAGCGCTGATTCCGGCGGGAAGGTGAGCACGATGAACCGGGTCCCGCCGGGTGCGGGGAGCAGGCTGGTGACCTTGGGGGTGGGGTCCTCCCCGGTCCTGCTGGGCGGTTGGCCGGGTTCCGTGGCCCAGGGCAGCCGGGACACCCAGCCCGGCAGGCTGGTGAACTCCCGGCTGCGCGGGACCGGGCCGTCGCTGACGACGACCGATCTGCCGTTCTCGTCGTGACCGGTGACGACTCTGCGCATATGTCTCTCCTCGCTCACGTCCGGCGGACCGTCGAGCCGGTCGCCGGACCGTCGCATCCGTTGTCAGCAGGGCCGCGTGTCCGGTTCGGTCCGAGCCGCGAGAGCCGCTTCCCAGGCGGCCACGACGTCCTCGACCGTGGACACGGGCGCCCGCAGAAGTGTCGACGCGACCCCGCGCACGAGCAGCCGATGCCCCTCGTGGGTGAGGTACTCCACGGGGGACTTGCCGTCCACGCGAGCGAGCAGCAGCGCCGGCAGCAGGGTCGCGGCCCGCTGCTGAAGGGCCGGGCGGGGCTCCCAGTCGACGCACTCGACGTACTCCTCGGCCAGCGCGCGAGCCGACCGCAGCAGGTCGTCGCGGCGCCCCGGCACCACCAGGCTCTTGAGGAGCAGGTGGTTGACGCAGAAGGCGAGGTCGAAGGCCGGGTCCCCGTACCAGGCGCACTCGGCGTCCAGCAGCACCGGCCCCGACGGCCCGACGAGGATGTTCTTGGGGCTGACGTCGCCGTGCACCAACGCCAGGTGCGTGGCGGCGGTACGGTCGGCGAGGCTCCGGAGGACATCGCCGAGAGCGGGGTGTACGGCGGCGGTGGCCAGCAGGTACGGCTCGAGGCGCAGGGCGTGGAAGTTGTCGTCGGTCGCGAACTCCCCGGCGAGGGCGGCGTCGCCCGCGCTTGCCGCGTGCAGAGCGCCGAGCAGTCTCCCGACCGCCGCCGCGGTCGCCACCCGCACCTCGCCGTACAGCAGCTGCGCCTTCCACATCGGATACCGCTCGGGGGGCAGGTAGGCCATGGCGAAGAGGCCCGCTCCGGGGTCGTGGGCCAGCAGCTCCGGCACGCTGTCCGGGCGGTGCCGGGACGCGAACCGCATCCACGCCCACTCGTAGGCGTTGCGCGACACCGGTGCCTCCCAGTCGGCGGCGACCTTCAGCTTGGCCAGAGCGCGTTTGACGCAGAGGGAACGTCCCGGCAGATCCACGCGCCACAGGTCGGACGAGACGCCACCGGCCAGCGGTGTCCAGGTCGCGGTCTCACCGGGCTCGGCGAGACCCTCGGCCGTCAGGAAGTCCGTCAGCCCGGTGTCGGGCACGGGGCCCGGTCCGATCTGTGCGGAGGCCGCGCTCATCGCCGTCCACCCGGCCCGGCGGGCAGGTCCTGAGGGCTGTTGCAGGGGTGGGCCGGCGTCTGGTCCGCCAGGACCCGTACGACGTCCTCGGCTGCTCGGCGGCGCAGTTCCGTCACCGACGCGTCGGAGGAGAAGGCGACGTGCGGGGTGAGCAACGCGCCGGGCTGTGCGGACAGTCCTGCCGGGACATGCGGTTCGGTCTCCAGTACGTCGAAGGCGGCACCGTCCAGGTGTCCGCCGTCGAGCGCCTTGATCACCGCGTCCGTGTCGACCAGGCCGCCCCGGCTGACATTGACCAGCAGACCGCCCGGCCGCATCAGCTCCAGCTGCTCGGCTCCGATGACGTGAAACGTGTCCGGTGTGAGCGGCAGGTGGAGGATCACCACGTCAACGCGGCGCAGCAGTTCGTCCAGCGCCACCATCTCCACACCGGGGACGTCCTTCGGCGCATGCGGGTCATGGGCCAGGATCCGGCAGCCGAAGGCGCCGAGCTTGCGTGCCGTGGCGCGGCCGATCCTGCCGAAACCGACGACGCCGCAGGTCAGCGTGGACAGTCGGCGCAGCCGGGCACTCGCGGGGTTCCAGCGGCCCGCGCGGACCTCCCGGTCGAACGCGGCCAGTCCGCGCGTCCAGGCGAGCACCATGCCGACGGCATGGTCGGAGACCTCCTCCACGCAGTAGTCGGGCACGTTGGTGACCCACACCCCGCGCTCGGTGGCCGTGGACACGGCGATGTTGTCCAGCCCCACTCCGAGCCGGGCGACGACCCGGAGTTCCGGCGCGGTGGCGATCGCGGTGGCGGAGACGGGCGCCCAGCAGGTCAGGACGCCGGCGGGGCGGTACTCGGCGACCAGTTCCTCGATCACCTCGGCGGAGGCGGGCTCGGCGGGGCCCGTCACCAGGGTGTGGCCCGCCCGCTCGATGACGGATCGCTCGACGGAGTCGTCGGGCCAGGCGTGGTCGGTGAGCAGCACGGTGCCGGGGCGGCTCGGTGGTTTCATGGAAGGTCGTCCTCGCAGAATCGTGCGCGGGTGAGGTGGGGAGGTTCACTGGGCTCGGGCGGGGGCCGGCGCTCCCCGACTTGTGGTCGGTCCGGGCGCCACGCCTGGGTCGCGAGATGCCGGGGCACGTCGCATCACTCTGTCACAGCCACGTGATGCTAACGATAGCACTGGCGCTCTTCTCTGCGTCAAGAGTGCGGGAGCCACCAGGAATGACGAGGAACGCCAAGAAATTCGGTGTTCACATCTTGACGCGCAACGGACTTCCCTTCATGGTTCTGCCAATGCCGACCGTGTGACCCCATAAGAGTCCGCACGAAGTCCGGCTGTCGAAGACGCCATAGCCACGGACGTCCCCGACGGGCGAAATACGGCTGAATTCCGCATGCGGTATCCGACCCGCACGGCAGCCCATCGCTCGCTTGCCGCCCTGCCGCCGGCCGGCGGCCGCTCGCCGACGCGACCAGACGCAGTCCGTGTTCAGCTCACCGCTTCCCGCCTCTTCTTCTCTCCGCATCGCGTCCCGTCGCAGCCGCCCGTACGGATCCGTACCGGCGATGCGTCCGCCGCGCCCTGCCGCGACCCATTCATCCTCAGGAGCCGCCATGACTCACGCAGCGCAAGCCGACATCGGCGCAGTTCCCGCCGACGGCACACAGGAAGGCAGCCGTATCCCCATTTCCCGGACCATGATCGGCGTCGGCTTTCTGCTGATCGTCCTCTCCTACATGGTCAACGCGATGGACCGCCAGGTCTTTCCTCCCCTGCTGCCCGCCATCCGCGCGGAGTACGGGTTCTCCCTGGAGCAGGGCGGGCTGCTGGCCACGAACTTCACTCTCGGCATGGCCCTGGCCGGCCTGCCCGCGGGCTACCTCCTGGACCGCTTCCGCCGCAGGACGGTCCTGCTGGTCAGCATCGTGATCTACTCCCTGGGCACGATGGCCACGCCGCTGGCGACAGGGTTCGCCGACATGACCCTGTACCGGGTCGTCTCGGGCTTCGGTGAGGGCATGCAGTCCGCCGCCATCTTCGCGGCGATGGGCGCCTTCTTCGTCCACCGGCGCGGCCTCGCCTTCGGCGTCATCGGCGTCGGCTACTCCGTCGGTGTCTTCATCGCCCCGCTGATCGGCGTCGAGCTCATGACCCTGCACGGCACCTGGCACGCGCCCTTCTACCTGTTCGGCACGGCCGGGCTGCTGATCGCCGCCGCCTCCCTGTTCCTCGTCAAGGCCGGCCTGACCGAGCACTCGGTCGAACAGGTCGCCTCGACGAAGACCTACGAGTACATGCCGGTCTCCGCCTACAACCGCAACACGATCGCCCTGACCGTCCACTCCGTCGTCAGCGGCGTGGCCGTCTACGGGTTCCTCGGCCTGTATCCGACGTACCTCATCAGCTCGCTGCACTACTCCGCCGAGCAGGCCGCGCTGGCCATGAGCTTCCTCGGCTTCGGGGGCATGACGGCCCTGCTCGGCGGCTGGCTCGGCGACCGCGTGAACCAGCGCAACCTGCTGATTCTCAGCCTGCTGGCCGTCTCGGTCATCAGCATGTGCATCTACGAGACCCATGCCGCGGTGGGCCTGCAGTGCGTGTTCGCCTTCCTCATGGGCGCCTTCGGGCTGGGCTTCGTCTATCCCAACACCAACAGCGCCATGCAGCGGGCCGTGCGCCCGTCGCAGATCGGACGCGCCTCCGGGCTCTTCGTCAGCAGCTACTACGGCCCGGCGGCGTTCTCGGGCCTGCTCTTCGCCGCTCTGGTCGAGAGCTTCGGCTGGAGCCGGGCGGGGCTGCTCCAGGTCACGCTCCTCCCGCTGGCGGGCGTCGCCGCACTGGCCTTCGTCCGTCCCGACCGGTTCAACAACGCGATCCGCTAGCGACCCACCCTGCCGACATGCCAAGGGCCTGCCCACCGCTCGGCGGTGGGCAGGCCCTTGGCATGTCGGCGCCGACGATCAGGCGCCCGTCCCTGCGATCAGACGCCCGTCAACGAGTCTCGGCCACGACCGGATTGCGCAGGACGCCGATGCCCTCGATCTCCACCTCGACCTCGTCCCCGGGGCGGATCGGACCGACGCCGGACGGCGTGCCGGTCATGATCGCGTCTCCTGGCAGCAGCGTCAGATAGCGGCTGAGGTAACTGACGATCTCGGGGACCGGCAGCAGCAGGTCGGCGGTGCTCGCGGACTGCGCGACGGTGCCGTTCACACGGGTGACCAGGGAGAGTCCCGAAGGATCGAGTCCGGTCGCGATGACGGGCCCGAGGGGAGCGAAGGTGTCCTGGCCCTTCCCGATCAGAAGCGTTCCGAACGCGCTCTCCTTGCGCTGGACGATGCGGTCGCTGACGTCATTGCCGCAGGTGTAGCCAAGGATGTAATCATGCGCCTCGGAGGGCTTCACATGACGGGCTTCCTTTCCGATGACGACGACCAACTCGCCCTCGAAATGGATCAGTTCCCCGTCGGCCGGATACACGATCGCCTCCCCCGGCCCGACCACCGCCGTGCTCGGCTTCATGAAGCACACCGGAACCTCGGGAATCTCACGGTCGGTCTCGTCGACATGTGAGGCGTAGTTGTAGGCGAACCCGAAAATCCGGGGCCGTTCAACAGGCGGGAGAATGACGGCCTCGGAGACCCGGTCGAGGTGCCCCGTGGGAGAAAGCCCGGTGAAAGGATCACCCTCGAACCGGGTGATGGCGACATCGCCGGATTCGAGTTCTCCGTAGTAACGCACGCCGTCGACGGCATACCTGACGATCCGCACGGACACCTCCGCGAACTAGGCAGCCGAAGGCGGCTGCACGGCCCATTCAGCAGTGCTAACGTTAGCACGTCAGCGTCGCTGCTATCGTTGGCACACGCACAGTGACAGGCATGGGACAGCAAGTCGAGGGGACTCCTTCACGTGATCACGACCAGGGACATCGCCGAGCGCCTCGGAGTCTCCGTGTCGACGGTGGGGCGGGCACTCGCCGACGATCCGCGCATCAGCGAGGAGACCAAGTTCCGCGTCCGGCAAGCCGCTTCCGACATGGGCTATGTCGGCAACCGCGCGGCCCGGATGATGCGGGGGGCGTCCAGCAATGTCGTCGCCCTGGTGATCCCGGACATCCGCAACAGCTTCTACTCGACCATCGCGCACGAGCTGTCCAAGAACATGGAGGCCGAGGGCTTCCAGCTGATGCTCTCCGAGACCGACGACGACCGGACGGCGGAGCTGCGCCACCTGCGGGAGCTGTCCGCGAACCGCGTGGCCGGCGTCATCATCGTGCCCACCGCGCGCCCGCACAGCGAGTCCGTCAAGCTCCTGCGCGCCCTGCCGCACTTGCAGCTCCTGCGCCGCCACCCGTCCCTCGGTTCGCAGTGGTTCGGCGTGGACGACCATGAGGCGATGCGCGGGGCCACGGCCCACCTGGTGGCGCAGGGCCACACCAGCGTCGCCTACCTCGGCGGCCCTGAAGAGCTGCCCACGGGCGCGGAGCGCCTGCGCGGCTTCCGCAGTGCCCTGCGCGACGGAGGGCTGCCGGACGATGCGGGCCGCGCGGTACTGGGCCCGCCGTCGTCGATCGAGCACGGCCGCGAAGCGGTGCGCCGGCTGTTGCGAGGGCCGGACGCGCCCACCGCGCTCGTACTGGGATCGATCCAGCTCACCCTCGGCGTTCTCGAAGAACTGTCGCGGCAGGGCGTGAAGGTGCCCGAGGAGTTGTCCGTGGTCGGGTTCGGGGACGAGCCCGGATTCTCCTGGTGGGGCCCCGGACTCACCACCATCGGCCTGCCGATCCAGGAGATGGCCACCGGCTGCGCGCTGTGGATGATGCGCCGTCTCAAGACCGAGCCGAGCAACGACGGCCCGTACACCTCGGTCTCCCCCGGCTCACTCGTGCTGCGCGGCAGCACGGCACGCCCGGGCGGGAAGGCTTCGTCCGGGGCCGCCTGAGTCAGGGCGTCGCTTCGTCTCCTTCGCGCCATGGGACGGCCTCGTGGCGGGGCGCACGAGTGTGCGTCGAGCGTCCGCTCGGCGCGGACCGGCGAGCCCGTGCCGCCTGTGCTGTCCGTCCGTCCAGGACGGCTCGGGCTCGCCGGAGTTCCTGCCGCAGTGTCACATTGGCACGGACGGGCTGTGCGAACGATAGCACCGAAGGGCCGCCATCCCAAGGGGGAGTGAATCGCGCACCATACCTCCGAACCCTGAGCCACTTACCTCTTGACAGAATCCTCGACGCTGCGCACGATTGCGCTATCGTTAGCACGATCAGAGCCGCAGTGGATGAGGGTCCCTCGTCCTCCCCTGGTCACGGACCGCGCCCCCTCGAATGCGCGCGGACCTCCCGTACACCTCCTCCGGGCACCGGGCGCCCCTCCCCTGACGGCAGACCCAGGCACCGCTCGGTGCCCCGATCGTCCGATCTTCGAAAGGTTGCCCCGCCATGACAGACGCGCGGATCGCCAAACTCCACGGCCGCAGGGTGTGGGACTCCCGGGGGCGTCCCACCGTGGAGGTCGAAGCGCGTCTGGCGGACGGCGCGACCGGCCGTGCCATCGCGCCGGCAGGCGCCTCGACGGGCCAGGGAGAGGCGCTCGATCTGCGGGACGGCGGCAGTCGCTTCGGCGGCCTGGACGTGCGCCGCGCGGTCGGTTCGGTGAACGGCGAGATCGCGCCCGCCCTCCTGGGCCGCGACGCGACCGATCAGGAAGCCGTCGACCGGCTCCTGGTGGACCTGGACGGCACCCCCGACCGCTCTCGTCTGGGCGGCAACGCGATCGTCGCCACGTCCATGGCGGTGCTGCACGCCGCCGCCGCGTCGGCGGGCGTACCGCTGTGGCGGCATCTGGCGGGCGAACGGCCGGTCCGCATCCCCTTGCCGGAGATCCAGATCTTCGGCGGCGGCGCCCATGCCGACCGCCGCGTCGACGTCCAGGACTTCATGGTGATGTGCCCCGCGGCACGGAGTTTCTCCGAGGCCCTGGACTGGACCGCGGAGATCTACCGGGCCGCCGGAAGCCTGATGCGCGGGGCCGGGAAGGCCCAGGGCGTGGCCGACGAAGGCGGCCACTGGCCCGCGTTCGACTCCAACGAGGAAGCCCTCGAGACGCTCACCCGGGCGATCGAGACGGCCGGGTTCGAGCCCCTGGAGCAGGTCGGCATCTCGCTGGACGTCGCGGCCTCGCAGTTCGGCAGCGGGGGGCGCTACACCCTGGCCCTGGACGACCGCACACTGGACACCGCGGGACTGCTCGACATGCTGGGCGACTGGATCGAGCAGTATCCGATCCTGTCCGTCGAGGACCCGGTGGGCGAGGACGACACCGACGGCATGGTGGAGTTCACCCGGCGCCACGGCCACCGCTGCCAGGTGATCGGCGACGACTATCTGGTCACCGACGCCAAGCGGGTGGAGGCGGCGGCCACCAGCGGCGCGGCGAACGCCGTCCTCGTCAAGCCGAACCAGGCCGGCACGGTCACGGAGTCGTTCCAGGCGCTGCGCGCCGGGCAGGACGCCGGATTCGGCACCATCGTCTCGGCCCGGTCCGGTGAGACGGAGGACGTCACCATCGCGCATCTGAGCGTCGGGTGGAACGCGGGCCAGCTGAAGGTGGGCTCGTTCACCCGCTCCGAGCGGATGGCCAAGTGGAACGAGGTGCTGCGCATCGAGGAGTCCCTCGGTGAATCCGCGGAATTCAGTGGTTGGTCCGCTTTCACATTCTCCGATTCCAGGCCCTCCACGACCAAGCCGTAAAACCGTCCAGAAGTATTAAAGTCATCGAAATGAAGAGCTGATCGGAGCACGGAGACCAGCATGCTGCCACCCGTCAATCTGCGCCCGAGTTTCAACATCACCCGCGCCTCCCATGTGCGTCTCACCGTGGCCGACCTCGCGGAGAGCCGGAATTTCTACGTGAAGGCCCTCGGGCTCGTCGTCAGCGACGAGGACGAGCGCACCTGCTACCTCCGCGGTCTCGCCGAGGCATGCCACCACAGCCTCGTACTGGAGCTGGACGAGGAGGGGGCCGGCACCTGCCGGCGGATCGGGTTCCGCGTCTTCTTCGACGAGGATCTCGACATCGCCTACACGTGGTTCCGCGACCGGGGTCTGCCCGCGGAGTGGGTCGACCTCCCCTACCAGGGCCGCACACTGCATGTCGCCGACCCCGTCGGCACGCCGCTCGAACTCTGCGCGCACATGGAGACACGACCGAGGCTGCACATCGACTTCGAGCACTACCGGGGAGCCCACGCGCAGCGGCTGGACCACTTCCAGACCTTCGCGCCGAACACGTACGAGCTGACCGCGTTCTACGGCGAGCTCGGATTCCGGAACTCCGAGTACCTGGCCCACGGCGACAAGCTGCTCAGCTCCTTCATGTACCGCAAGGGGACCACCCTGGACCTGGCGCTCGTGGAGAACACCGGCCCCGCACTCCACCACTTCGCCTACACCGTCTCCGAGAGCCGCGACATCTTCACCGCCTGCGACTGGGCGGGGATCCTCGGCTACGGCGAGGGCGTCGAGCGGGGCCCGGGGCGGCACGGCCCCGGCGGGATGCTCTTCACCTACCTCCGCGATCCCGACGGGCACCGGGTGGAGGTCTTCAACGCCCACTACCAGACGATCGACACCGAGATCGAGCCCGTGCGCTGGGACGCCGGATCGCTCAGCACGAACGTCCGCTGGGGCTTCCCGGCACTGGAGAAGTGGTACTTCGAGGCGTCGCCCTTCGCGGGAGTGCGGCAGACGCCGCCCGCCGAGCCGCCGAATCCGATGACGCTCGAGCGGTTCCTGCTCGACCAGTCCCCGCACTGACCTTCCGTCCCCCGAGGAGACGACATGGCACGAGTCCCCTATCCGCGCCGCGAGGACGCGGACGAGTCGCAGAAGCCCCTGTACGACCGGCTGGAAGCCGAGCGCAAGGTACCGACGGCGAACATCTTCCTCGCCCTGACCCATGCGCCGGCCCAGCTGGACGCCTTCCTGACCTACGCCAACTCGCTGCGCGCCGCCGACCTGAGCCCCAGGCTGCGCGAGCTGGCCATCCTGACCGTGGGCCACGCGACCCGGTCCGCGTACGAGGTCGCACACCACCAGTCGCACGGGCTCAAGGCCGGGCTGACCGGCGAACAGCTGGCCGCGGTGGCCGACTTCGAGTCCTCGGGCCTGTTCGACGAGACGGAGAGGGCCGTCATGCGGCTCGCCAAGGAGTCCACGCTTCAGGTCGACGTGTCGGAGGAGACCTGGCGCGCCGCCGCAGCTCATCTGACGGACCAGCAGATGGTCGAACTGTCGCTGTCCATCGCCTGGTACAACTCCGGCGTCCGCATCATGGGCCTGCTGGACATCGACCTCGAGGACAATTACCCGAACCCGTTTCCCGCTTCCCCGTAATTCGGCTCCGTACGGTTCGTCTTCTCAGGAGTATTTCAATGGCGAAAATGCTCGCCGCACGACTGCACCGGCTCGGTGAGCCGATGAGAGTGGACACGATCGACGTGCCCACCCCGAGGCCGACCGATGTGCTGGTGCGGGTCAAGGCATGCGGAATCGTGCCGAACATGGCCAACGTGATCAACAACTGGCCCACCTGGTATCCGCACCAGCCCCTGCCCAAGCTGCCCTCGATCTTCGGGCTGGATCCCGCGGGTGTGGTCGAGGCGGTCGGTGAGGCCGTCCTCAACACCAAGCCCGGGGACCGGGTCTACGTGAGTCCGCTGCGGTCCTGCGGGAGCTGCCAGGTGTGCCGCGGCGGTGAGCTCAGCCGGTGCCGCTACTTCACTCTGAACGGCTACTTCAGCACGTCCCGCGACGGCCAGCGGATCTTCGACCTGTACCCGTACGGCGGCTTCGCGCAGTACATGACCGCACCGCAGCACGCGATCGTCAACATCCCGGACAACATGACGTTCGAGCAGGCCGGCAAGCTCGGCTACATCGGCACGTCGTACGGGGCTCTCAGGCATGCCGCGGCCGGCCCCGGACAGGTCGCGCTGATCGACGGGATCACCGGCACGCTCGGCGTCGCCTCCACCCTTCTCGCGCTGGCCTCGGGTGTCTCACGGGTCCTCGGCACCGGCCGCAACGAGGAACTCCTCAAGCGGGTCGTGGAGTTGGCCCCGGACCGGATCGAGGTCATGCGGCTGGGCGAGGGCTCCACCGGCGAGTGGGCCAGGTCCCGCACCGGCGGTGAGGGGGCCGACTTCGTCATCAGCGCACTCGGTGCCAAGGCCCCCGTGGAGACCATGCTCGACTCCATGCAGGGCGTCCGCCGCGGCGGCAGGGTGGTCAATGTCGGCGGTGTGGCCGACCGGCTGCCCGTGGACGTGAAGTGGCTGATGGACGAGCAGGTGCAGCTGATCGGCTCCAACTGGTTCACCACCGCGCAGGGCCAGGAGGTCGCCGACATGGTGGCGACCGGAGCGCTGGACCTGTCGTACCTGATCACCAAGCCCTTCCCGCTGTCCGAGGTCAACGAGGCGATCTCGGGACGCGGCACGGACCTCGACGGCGGATTCGGCAACTACGTCGTGATCCCCTGAGGGGCCGGTCGCGCATACTCACCCCGCGGCGGACCTGTTCTGCCCTGACGCCGCCGCGGGGTGTCCCGGCAGGGCTCAGGAGGTACCGGTGGAACTGCGCTGGCTGGCATCGTTCGTCGTCGTCGCGGAGGAACTGCACTTCGCGCGGGCCTCGGACCGGCTGCACCTCGCGCCGTCCGCGCTCAGCGCCCAGATCCGAGCGCTGGAGTCACATCTGGGCGTACGGCTCATCGACCGCGGACGGCGCACCCGCCCGGCCCTGACCAGCGCCGGGCGGCTCTTCCTCGAAGAAGCCCGCGCGACCCTCGCCCAGGCCGCCCGGGCCGAGGCGGTGGGCCGGCGTGCCGGACGCGGGGAGCTGGGACACGCGCAGATCGCCTACGTCGCCTCGGCCGCGTTCTCCGGGGTGCTGACCGACGTCCTCACCCGCTGCGCGGCCCCCGGCACCGAACTGACGGTACAGGTCCGCGAGTTGGAGACACCAGCTCAGCTTGAGGCGCTGGCCTGCGGCGACATCGACGTCGGCTTTCTGCGCTGGCGGCCGGAGTACCCACCCGACGTCATGGCCACCTGCCTCCTCACGGAGCAGGTGGTCCTGGCGTTGCCGGCCGCCGCGCCGCTCGCGGCGTACGACGCGGTACCGGCGGCGCAGCTGCGCGACGAGTGCTTCGTGGCCCCGCATTTCGACGAGGAGTACGGCTGCCGTGACCAGATCCTCGAGGTGGCGGAGCAAGGGGGGTTCGGTCCGCGGTGCGCTCCGCCGGTGCGGGACTACATCGCGGCTCTGACGCTGGTGGGCGGCGGTCTCGCGGTGGCCCTGGTCCCCGATTCGCTGCGCCGCGTGCAGATCCCGGGAGTGGCGTACCGGCCGCTGGCCGACGTGGCGCTGACCACCCGGCTGGTCGGCGCCTACCGCAAGAGGGAGACCTCGCCCGCGGTGCGCGGCGTGATCCGCCGGCTGCGGGAGGCTGCCGCCGCCACGGCCGCGGTCTGAGACGCCGGGCCCCGCCCGCGGACCGGCGCATGTTTGTACGCGGATGACGCATTGTTCGAGCAGGTCAGAGGGGGTGTACCCGGCCTACGCTCAACACATCGGCACACATCGTGGCGGCGTCGATCGACCGCCGGACGGCGGAGGACAGGCGGAGAATGAGATGACAGCGATCAAGCACGTGGGCGTCGTGGGCGCGGGCCAGATGGGCCGGGGCATCACCGAGGTGTGTGCCCGGGCCGGCCTGCACGTCACGTTGTGCGACGTGACCGAGGACAGGGCCCGGGCCGGACTCGCGGGCGTGGCGGACTCCTTGCTGAAGGCGGAGCGGCGCGGTGCCCTGGCGCCCGAGGACCGCGCGCACGCCCTGGCCGGGATCTCGGTCACCGGCGACCTCTCCCTCCTGGGCGGGGCGGATCTGGTCATCGAGGCCGCCGTCGAGGACGAGCGGGCGAAGACAGCGCTGTTCCGGCAGCTGGGCGAGGTGGTCAGGGATCCGGCGGCCGTCCTGGCCAGCAACACCTCCTCGATCCCCATCGCCCGGCTCGCGGCGGCGGCCGGACGCCCCGAGACGGTGGTCGGGCTGCACTTCTTCAACCCGGTCCCGGTCATGCCGCTGGTCGAGGTCGTGCCCTCGCTGCACACCTCGAAGGCCACCGAACTGCGCGTACGTTCCTTCGCGGACGAGATCCTGGGCAAGAAGACGATCGTCGCTCAGGACCGCGCGGGTTTCGTGGTCAACTCGCTGCTGGTTCCCTACCTGTTGGCGGCCGTGCGGATGGTCGGCTCCGGTACGGCGACGGCGGAGGACATCGACACCGGGATGACCGCCGGCTGCGCCCACCCGATGGGCCCGCTGCGCCTGGCCGACCTCATAGGCCTTGACACCGTTGCGGCGATCGGCGAGGCCCTGTACGAGGAGTACCGGGAGCCGCTGTACGCCCCTCCCCCGCTGCTGCGCCGCATGGTCGAGTCGGGCCTGCTGGGCCGCAAGTCGGGGCGGGGATTCTTCAGTTACCAGCCGGCCTGACACCGGTGCGTCCCTCCAGTCCCTCCGGTGGACGTCACTCTCGCAGGGCACGCGCCTCCCGGGGACTCATTCCGTAGGCCGCCTTGAACGCGTGGCTGAAGTGGGCCGGGTCCGCGAAGCCCCAACGACCGCCGATGGCGGCGACCGGAAGGTGGTCCATCGCCGGGTCGGTGAGGTCGCGCCGGCACCGGCTGAGACGCTGCTCCCGGATCCAGCCCGAGACGGTGAACCCCTGCGCGGCCAGCAACTTGTACAGGTAGCGGCGTGAGATGCGGTGGGCGGCTGCGATCCCGTCGGGGCTCAGGCCGGGGTCGGCGAGCCGCTGCTCCATGTGCGCGAGGACGCGCTCGGTCAGAAGACCGGGCCCGTCCTCTTCTGTTGTCCGCTCCGCGTCGGCGCGCTCCGCGAGCAGGGTGCCGACCAGGTCGACCGCGTTGTCGGCGAGCCGGGGCAGGATGTGGGACTCCAGGTGCCCCATCTGGGCCGCCAGCCCGTGCAGGAAGGGCAGGACCACCTGGCCGAGGCCGTCGTGACAGGGCACGGAAGTCGCTGTCACCCCGTCGAGATCACGTGCTGTCAACCGCAGCATGGTCCGCGGGAACATCAGGACGAGGCCGGTGTGAGACTGGTCCAGCTCGTAGGTGAAGGGGCGACGCGTGTCGTAGACGACCAGTTCGCCCGGCCTGACCCGGGCCTGGCGGTCGCGCTGGGTGAGCACGCCCTGGCCGGTGAGCTGCAGAGTGAGCTGGAAGAAGTCAGGGGCGTCGGAGGCGATGTGCCGACGGGTGCGCGCGATGCTGTGCGGTTCGGCCGAGATGACCGACAGCTGTACCTGTCCGACTCGCACGGCGTGCAGGGACGCACTGAAGTCGGTGTTCGCGCGCGGCAGGACCTCGAGGGGCACGAGGTTCCGGCTGACGGTGTCCCGCCAGCATTCCAGTCTCTCGGTGGCCGTGCCGTCGCTCGGCGTCGTGATCCGGGGCATGCGGCTCTCCTCCCGGCGCGTCCGGCCCCCGAGGAACGGGCTCGGACGGCATTCCTGACGAGGGAGTGTAAGTCACACGGGCCGGTCTGTGACCAGTGGGGAGGAAAGAGTTCTCAGCGGTGCAAATTACCTGTGCTCCGGGACGCAAGCGGGACCTGCGCCGAGCCCCACATCATTCGAGGCACTCCGCGGGAGTCCGGTCTTTCGACCTCAGGCACTGACAAGGATCGACCATGACGACACTGCTCGAATCCACCCCATCTCGATCTCATGACCATGCAGGCGAACACAGTGTGCTCGGCCGCGTCCGGGCGCACCTGCCCGAGATCGCGGCACGCTCCGCCGAGGCCGAGGCGGCCCGGGCCGTACCGGCCGAGATCATCGCCGCGCTGCGCGATGCCGGGGTGTTCCGGATGAGCCTGCCCCGGGCCTGGGGCGGTGAACAGCTCGGCCTGGTGGAGAGCGCCCGGGTGGTCCGGGAGATCTCCGAGGCCGACGGGTCGACCGGCTGGACCGTCCAGGCTGCCTCCATGGCCTGGTTCTTCGTACGGTCGCTGCCCCGGGAGACGCTCGAGACGGAGGTGTTCGGCGACGGCGCCGACCTTCTGCTCCGTGGGGCGATAGCCCCGAAGGGCCGGGCGGTCCCCGTCGAGGGCGGCTACCGGCTCAGCGGGCGCTGGCCGCTGGCCAGTGGATCGTTCACCCCTGACTGGATGCTCGCGGGTTTCGTGGTCGAGGGCGCGCCCCCGTTGCCGGACGGCCGCCCGGACCTGCGCATCGCGCTGCTCCGCCCCGGACAGGTCACGTTCCTCGACACCTGGGACGCGGTGGGCCTGCGTGCCACACAGAGCACGGACTTCACGATGGACGACGTCTTCGTGCCCGAGCGCTTCACCGGCCCGCTGACGGGCGGCAACAACATCCCCGCGCCCTTCTACGACCTGCCTTACACCGCCACCGGTGCCTCGCACGACGCCGTCGTCATCGGCTGCCTGGAGGGCGCGCTCGGCGACCTCGCGGAACTGGCCGCCACCAAGCGGCCGGCGTTCAACCCCGGGGTGGTCATCGGTGAGGACCCCGTGTTCCAGGAGAAGTTCGCCGAACTGCATCTGCGCACGGTGGCGCTGTCGGCGCTGCTCGAGCAGACCGGCCGCACCGTCATGGACCGGGCCCTGGCGGGAGAGGAACCCACCCCGGCCGAATGGTTCGGCTACACCGGCAGTCACCAGCACATCCACCACGAGGGCAGCCGGATCCTCAACGAGATCATGACCCTGTCGGGCAGTTCGGGGCTCTACAGCGGCAACCCGATCCAGCGGCGCTGGCGCGATGTGCGCTGCGTCTCCCAGCACGTGGCCGGCAACAACGGCTCCCTGCGACGCCTCGGCGCCGTCCTCGCTGGCCGGGAGGACCTCCGATGAGCCCGCTCGTGGCGACACCGGCGGATCCCGCCGTGCTGCGCCAGGCGCTCGGCTGTTTCCCGTCCGGGGTGACGGCTCTGTGCGCCCTCGATGCCGGTACGCCGGTGGGGATGGTCGCGAGCACGTTCACTCCGGTCTCCCTCGAGCCCCCGCTGGTGTCGGTCTGCGTCCAGGACACCTCGTCGACCTGGCCGAAACTGCGGAAGCGGGGCCGCCTCGGCCTGAGTGTCCTCGCCGAGGGCCAGGACACGATCTGCCGGTCACTGGCCGGCAGGGGCGGGGACCGTTTCGCGGACGTCGGCTGGGAGGCGTACGAGGACGGCAGCGTGTACGTCCACGGCTCCGGCCTCTGGCTGGGCTGCTCGCTCTACGCGGAGTTCCCCGGCGGCGACCACACCATCGTCCTGCTGGAGATCCACGGGCTGAAGGCCGAACCCGACCGGGCCCCGCTGGTGTTCCACGGCAGCCGGTTCCGGCGCCTGGCCGTCTGACAGGCCGACAGCCTCGACGGAGGCTCCGTCACCCGCGAGGGCCGAGGAGCTCTTGTCGAGGCTGTCCGGACGCCGTGCTCAGCGGCGGGCTGCCAGTTCCCGCGTGAGCTGCGGTGCCACCTCGAACAGGTCGCCCACCACCCCGTAGTCGGCGAGGGCGAGGACGGGCGCCTCGGGGTCCTTGTTGACCGCGACGATCGTCTTGGAGGTCTGCATCCCGGCGAGGTGCTGGATGGCCCCGGAGATGCCCAGGGCGATGTACAGCTGGGGTGAGACGGTCTTGCCGGTCTGCCCGACCTGGTACTGGTGCGGGTAGTAGCCGGCGTCGACCGCGGCGCGCGAGGCCCCCACCGCGCCGCGCAGGACGTCGGCCAGTTCCTCGACCAGCGTGAAGCCGTCGGCTCCCGCGACGCCCCGTCCTCCCGAGACGACGACGGTCGCCTCGGTGAGCGCGGGACGGCCGCCGGCGAGCACGGCCCTGCGCTCGATGACGCGAGCGGACGCCGCCTGGTCGACGGGCGGCGGAGCGAGCTTCCGGTCCTCCGCCTCCACGGGATGTTCTTCCGCTTCGAAGGCGCCCGGCCGCACGGCGATCACCGGCAAGCCGTGGGTGACCTCTGAGCGCACGGTCCAGGATCCGCCGAAGACGATCTGGGTGACCGCCCCGGACGAGTCCAGATCGACCGCGTCGATCAGCAGCCCGGCGTCCAGTCGCGCGGCGAGACGCCCCGCCACCTCCTTGCCGTCCGTGGTCGCGGAGACCAGGACGGCCATGGGTGAGGCAACCCCGGCAGCGAGTTCCAGGGCGTCGACGAGGGGCGTGGCGAGGAACTCGTCCGCTTCGTCGGATTCGACCGCGTAGACGCAGGTGGCGCCATGACGGGCGAGGGATTCCTTGAGGCGTGCCGCGGTACCGGGCGTTCCGGCGACGACGGCGGCCGGGTCACCCAACCGCCGTGCGGCGGCCAGGAGTTCGTAGGTGGACTTGTGGACACGTTCCCCGTCGTGGTCGACGAGGACGAGGACATGGGGCATGGGGTGCTGCTTCCTGGTCGGGGGGTCAGACGAGCTTCTGGGCGGTCAGGTAGTCGGCGAGCTGCCGGCTCGCCGAGCCGTCGTCCGTGATACGGATCCCGGCGGCCCGCGCCGGACGCGGGACGGCCTCCACCACCCGGGTGCGGGTGACCGGGAAGCCGGGGTCGTCCGCGTCGGGGAACAGGTCGTCGAGGCCGACCGTCTCCACAGGCTTCTTCTTGGCGGCCATGATCCCCTTGAAGGACGGGTAGCGCGGTTCGTTGATCTTCTCCGTGACGCTGACCAGCGCGGGCAGCGGTGACTCCAGCGTCGCCTCGCCGCTCTCGGTCTCGCGCTCCGCGCGCACTCTCCCCGGCTCGACGTTCAGCGCCCGTACCTGCGTCACCTGCGGCAGGCCGAGCAGGTCCGCCACGATGGCCGGGACGGCACTCGCCTGCCCGTCGGTCGTGGCGTTGCCGGCGAGTACCAGGTCCACGTCCTCCACCGTCCGCACGGCCGCTGCCAGCACCCTGGCGGTGGTCACCACGTCGGCGCCCCGGAGCCTGTCGTCGCAGATGTGGATCCCGCGATCGGCACCCATGGCCAGGACCTTGCGCAAGGCGTCGAGCGCCGAGTCGGGCCCCATGGACACGACGGTGACCTCGGCACCGACCGCCTCCTTGAGCGTCAGGGCCTCCTCGGCGGCGCGCTCGTTGATCTCGTCCAGGACGAGGTCGGCGCCCTCGCGATCGAGCGTGTGGTCCGCCCCGGTCAGGGTGCGCTCCGCGCCGGTGTCCGGGACCTGCTTGACGAGTACGACGATGTTCACGGTCGTCTTCCTTCGGTCTGCGGCGCTCAGCGGAACGCCGGGTAGCCGGTGATCGCCTGGCCCACGACGAGCGTGTGCATCTCGCTGGTGCCTTCGTAGGTGAGGACCGACTCGAGGTTGTTGGCGTGGCGCAGCGGCGAGTACTCCAGGGAGATGCCGTTGGCGCCGAGGATCGTGCGGCACTCCCGCGCGACGGCGATGGCTTCCCGGACGTTGTTGAGCTTGCCCACGCTGATCTGCTCGGGCCGGATGCGGCCCTGGTCCTTGAGCCGGCCCAGATGCAGCGCGAGCAGCGCCGCGTTGCCCACGGACACGCTCATGTCCGCGAGCTTCTTCTGGGTGAGCTGGAAGGCGCTGATCGGCTTGTCGAACTGCACCCGGGAGTCGGCGTAGTCGACGGCCGCCTGGATCGAGTCGCGGGCCGCGCCGACCGCGCCGAAGAGGATGCCGAAGCGGGCCTCGTTCAGGCAGGACAGCGGCCCGCGCAGGCCCTCGGCGAGCGGCAGCCGCGCGGAGTCGGGCAGTCGTACCCGGTCGAAGTACAGCTCCGAGGTGATGGAAGCGCGCAGGGACATCTTCTGCTTGATGTCCTGGGTGGTGAACCCGGGGGTGCCGCGCGGCACGAGGAAGCCGCGGACGCCGTCCTCGGTCTGTGCCCAGACGGTGGCCACGTCGGCGATGCCGCCGTTGGTGATCCACATCTTGGAACCGTTCAGGATCCAGTCGTCGCCGTCGCGGACGGCCCGGGTGCGCATGCCGGCGGGGTTGCTGCCGAAGTCGGGTTCGGTGAGGCCGAAGCAGCCGATCGCCTCACCGGCGGCGAGCCGGGGCAGCCACTCCCGCTTCTGCTCCTCCGAGCCCCACTTCCAGATGGAGTACATCGACAGCGAACCCTGTACGGAGACGAAGCTGCGGAAGCCGGAGTCGGCCGCCTCCAGCTCCAGGCAGGCCAGACCGTAGCTGACGGCGTTCGTGCCGGCGCAGCCGTAGCCTTCGAGGTGCATGCCGAGTACGCCCAACTTGCCCAGTTCGGGCGCCAGTTCGCGGGCGAAGTGCGCGTTCTCGAACCATTCGCCGATGTGCGGGCGCACCCGGTCGGCGAGGAACCTGGCGACGGTGGACTGGATCTCGCGTTCCTCGTCGGAGAGGACGGAGGAGATGTCGAGCAGGTCGAGGGGGTCCTTGATCGGCTTGCGGCTCATGGTGGGCTCCTTGGAAACGATGGGGTATGGGGGCTGGGTCAGCGGCCGGAGTTGCCGCGGAGGATCTCGTCGGTGTGCTGTCCCAGCAGGGGCGGGGGCAGCAGGTAGCGCGCGGGCGTCGCGCTCAGTGCGACGGGGTGCGCGATCTGACGGGAGGGCCTGTCCCCCGCGGCGCCGGAGGCGTCGGCGGGGAGGTCGACGATGCCGGGCAGGCCGAGTTCGTGGGCGAAGCCGAACGCCTCGTCCAGGTTGTTGACCGGGCCTGCCGGTACTCCGGCGGCCAGCAGGACCGCCGACCAGTGGTCCGCGCCCTCGGTGCTCAGCAACCGGGTCAGGATCGCCTTCAGTTCGGTGCGGTGGGCGACGCGGTCGGCGTTGGTGCGGAAACGGTCGTCGAGGCCGAGACCGGGTTCGCCGACGGCCTCGGCGAGGGCCGCGAACTGCTTGTCGTTGCCCACGGCGAGGGCGAGCGGACGGTCCCCGGTGGGGAAGGTCTCGTACGGGGCGATGCTCGGGTGCGCGTTGCCCATACGGCCGGGGACCACGCCGGCGACGGCGAACGCCGAGGCCTGGTTGACCATGGCCGACAGCAGGGAGCTGAGCAGGTTCACCTCCACGAGCTGTCCCTCGCCGGTGGCGTCCCGGTGCCGGAGTGCGGCGAGGATGCCGAGTGAGGCGTGCAGCCCGGTGATCACGTCCACGAGGGCCACACCCGCCTTCATCGGCTCCCCGTGTACCTCCCCGGTCACGCTCATCAGGCCTCCGGCGGCCTGCACCAGCAGGTCGTAACCGGGGATCGCCGCGCCCTTGCCGCTGCCGAAGCCGCTGATCGAGCAGTAGATCAGCTCCGGGCGCCGGGCACGGAGTTCCTCGTGGCCGAGGCCCAGCCGTTCCATCGTGCCGGGCCGGAAGTTCTCCACGACCACGTCGCACTCGGCGACCAGGGCCCGCGCCTGTTCGCGGCCGGTGTCCGTGGCCAGGTCCAGGACGGCCGACCTCTTGTTCCGGTTCACGCTCAGGTAGTAGGTCGACGTACCGTCGTGGTCCGCCGGAGGCCGCCAGGCCCGGGTGTCGTCCCCGGTGCCCGGCCGCTCGATCTTGACCACGTCGGCGCCCAGGTCGGCGAGGAGCATGGTGGCGTAGGGGCCGGCGAGAACCCGGGAGAAGTCAGCGATGCGCAGGCTGCCCAGTGCGCCCCGTCCGTCCGGCCTGTTGTCCTGGGTGCTCACGCACCCTCCTCTCTTGAGCGGGTGTCCTGTCACCACCACTGCCGCAACGGCGTTGCCGGGTGGTTGAGTTCGACCACGGGAAGGCCCTGGCCGTGGGGAGCGACGCCCCTTACGACCGTCACCCGGGCGCCCACCGCCACGACGACCGGCGCCGTTCCGGTGACCTGGCAGAGCAGGTTGAAGCCCTCGTCCATCGCGACGAACCACGTGTTCTGCTGAACCTGGCCGTTGCGGCGGACCACGACTCCGGCGCCCGCACTGGGTTCCCGGCGGAAGGCCACGGCCCCGCACGCACGGCAGTACGACCGCCGGTAGGCCGGAGTGCCGCACCAGAGGCAGCGCTGGAAGAAGAGTCTTCTCCCGAGTTCGGTGTCTTGCCGGGCTTCTGTCTGGAGCATCGCGGCCTCCCGCACGCAGTTCGGTGACCGGAAAAAGGTGACCGGAATCCGATGTCCTTTTCACCCTGGCCCTGCCCAGGGACGCCGGTCAACGACGACCTGGCGCATCTTTGTGCGTGGAAAGCGATCCGTTCCCGGAGGTCGGAGCGGGCTACCCGGCTCTCCTCATGACTACGATCGGACGTCCGGCACACCCCTGGAAAGAGCAAGTTTCTTGATGGACCTGGCCACGCGCCGCCGCCGAGCGGCGCTGTTCCTCTTCTTCCTCATACCCGGCCTGTCGATCTCCTCGTGGGTCACCCGGACGCCCGACATCCGGGACCAACTCGATGTCTCGACGGCGCAGATGGGCATCGTCCTGTTCGGGCTGTCCGTCGGCTCGATGATCGGCATTCTCGGTTCCGGAACGCTCGTGGCCAGGTTCGGCACCCGGCCCGTCATGGGCGTCGCGACGCTGCTGGTCATTCTGAGCACGGCGGTCATCGGCGGCGGGACCATGCTTTCCTCCGCCCCGGCGACCACCGCCGGGCTGTTCCTCTTCGGGGCCGGGATGGGCGGTGGGGAGGTGGCGATCAACATCGACGGCGCCGACGTCGAGCGGATCACGGGGCGGACGGTACTGCCCACGCTCCATGGGTTCTTCAGCCTGGGCACTGTCGTGGGGGCCGCGTTCGGCATCCTGTGCACCGCCGTCTCCTGGCCCGTGCAGTGGCACCTGACCGGCATGGCAGCCGTCACGGCGGTCATGTTCGCTCATGCCTTCCGGGCCATCCCCCACGCGGTCGGCAGGACCCGGGGTGACGGCGGCTCACGGCCCGACGCGGCGCCGGCCGAGTCGCGGGTCTGGAAGGACCCGCGGCTGCTGCTGATCGGCGGCGTCATCCTCGCCATGGCGCTGGCCGAGGGTTCCGCCAACGACTGGCTGCCCCTGCTCATGGTCGACGGCCACGGCACGGATCCCGCCCTGGGTTCGGCCGTCTACACGGGCTTCGCCGCCGCCATGACCATCGGCCGCTTCGGCGGCGGACTCCTCATCGACCGGCTCGGCCGCGCCCTCGTCGTCCGGGCCAGCGCCGTCTGCGCGACTCTGGGAATCGCCGTCGTCGTCTTCGCCGACTCCGCCGTCCTCGCGGGGGCCGCCGTTCTCCTCTGGGGCCTGGGAGCCTCGCTCGGCTTCCCGGTCACCCTCTCGGCGGCCGGTGACTCCGGGCCCGACTCGGCCGCGCGTGTCAGCCTGGTGGCGATGATCGGCTACATCGCGTTCCTCGTCGGGCCCCCGTGTCTCGGTTTCCTCGGCGAGCACTACGGGCTGCGCGTCGCCATGATCGTCGTCCTCGCCTTCACCGCCGTGGCGATCGTCCTCGCGCCTGCCGTCGGCAAGCGCTCCACCGCGGCCTCACCGGTCCTGTGACAGGGAGACGAGTTCCGCGAAGAGTCCCCCGGCGTTCGCCAGGTCCTCGTACGTCCCCTGTTCGATGACCCGGCCCCGGTCCATGACGAGGATGCGGTCGGCGAGCCTGGTGTTCTCGAGCTGGTGGGTGACGACGATCGTCATCCGCTCGGCGGCGATGCGCTTGATCTCCAGGAAGATGGCGTGCTCGCCTCGGGCGTCCATCTGCGAGGTCGGTTCGTCCAGGATCAGGAGCGGGGTCTTCCGGTAGAGCACGCGGCCGCACGCGAGGCGCTGCCACTGCCCGCCGGACAACTCGGCACCGCCCCACAGTTCCTTGGCGAGAAGGGTGTCGAGCCCCTGGGGCAGCTTCTCGATCGCCTCGCGCATGCCGACGGCGTCGACGACGTCCCACACCGGTCCGTCGTCGTGCGTCCGCGGCTGGCCGAGGGTGATGTTCTCGCGGGCGCGCAGGGGCCAGCAGGCGAAGTTCTGAGGGACGAGCGCCAGCGCGGACATGAACCGCTGGGCGTCCTGCACCATCAGCCGGGTGCGGGTGACGCCGATCTCGGCGGCCTCCTGCCGGTCGGCGAATCCGTCCTCGCCGTACGCGCTCGACTCCACGCGGCACACGGCGGTCACGAGCGCGATGTCCGCCTCGGTCATCAGCAGCGGGGTGATCCTCCCGTCGGCGTATGTGGAAAGGGCGCCGCTGACGCGGCCGATGGCGGCGGCAGCCGTCACGACGATCAGGGCGGGGAGCGCCGCGTGCAGGCGTTCGGACACGAGGCCGGTGCCGAGGATGTGACTCATGGCCTGCGCGGTGAAGGCCAGGACGACGGCGGCAGCGGTGCCGGTGAGCAACTGGCAGGCGAGGAGCAGCACGACGCCGGGCCTGTCGACGGCCCACGCCATCCGGGCGGTGTGCACGAGGACGGAGGGCAGTCGCCGGCACATCGCGCCGAAGCCGGCGTCTGCCAGCGGGTTCTTGCCGAACTTGCCCTCGAAGTTGATGGTGGCCGGTGGTGGAGGGGGTGGCGTCTTCTCGTTGTCGGTCGAGGTGTCGGTCACAGTCACCTGCAGCCCTCCTCAGGGTCGATGCCGCGCCTGGGTGGCTCGGCGGTGCACGGCATAACGACCCGGATCGGGAATCGAACGCGAGCGATTCCGGACGCGTACGGCCCCGGACACGGCAAGGGCCCGCACGCATGAACGCCGCGTTGAAGCCGCCGTCGGGCGGCAGGAGTTGTCCGAAACACCGGTGTCCGAAACGCGAGTGACGGATGAGGTTCGGGGATTCGCGCCACGTGTCTCCGGGCTCCCTTGCGCGGTAGCCGTCGAGTAGGCCTCTGAGGCCGCACAGTCGGGAGCGATGCTGCCGCGGTGGGCCAGGGACAGTGGGGCGCGGGGGCCGGACGACGAGCCCGCTGCCGGGCGGTGGCATCGGCGCGGCGACCAGGAGGCGGAAGACGCTCGGGCCCGCAAGGGCGAACCCGCGGATGACCGCTCCGAGGACGACACCGGGCAGGGCACCCCAGTGTCGGTAGCGCAGCCGGGCGCCGCGGCCCGCCACCACGTCGTAGAGCGGGTTCGGTGGACAGCCGGGTCGGGCACGGCGAGGACACCGAGCCGCGCCGGGAGCAGGAACACCGCCCCGGAGAGGCCGACCGGCGCGGTCACCACCGCTGTCGCATCCCGACCACGAGGCCAGCCGGTTCCAGGGCGCTGAAACCATCGTGAAACCGCGTTGAAGGCGCCCTGCCGCAAGCTCTGCGGCATGACGACAACGACCTCGCACTCACTCGCCATCGCGGCCCAGGGGCTGCGCAAGGCCTACGGGGACAAGACGGTTCTCGACGGTATCGATCTGGCAGTGCCGACCGGTACGGTCTTCTCCCTGCTCGGTCCGAACGGCGCCGGCAAGACCACCGCCGTCAAGATCCTCTCCACGCTCATCACCGCCGACGCCGGCGAGCTGCACGTCGGTGGCCACGACCTCGCCACCGCCCCGCAGGCGGTACGGGCCGCGATCGGCGTCACCGGGCAGTTCTCCGCAGTCGACGGCCTGATCACCGGCGAGGAGAACATGCTCCTCATGGCCGACCTGCACCACCTGCCCAGAGGGGAGGGGCGGCGGGCGGCCGCCGAACTGCTGGAACGCTTCGCGGAGGCCACCTCCGCCGTCACGTCCGCGTCCTCGGTGACACCGGCGAGCGGCACGAAGTACACGACAGGCTGCTCGGCCCGGCGGCTGACGGCGTGCGAGAGCCGGGTCTTGCCGAGGCCGCCCGGCCCGACGACGGTGACGGCGCGGGAGGCGCGCAGCAGCCGCTCCACCGCGGCGATGTCCTCGTCCCGGCCGAGGAGGGGGTTCGGCTCGTGCGGCACACCGTGTCTGACGACGGGCGCCTCGCCGCGCAGCAGCTCCCGCTGTACGGCCTTGAGCCCGGCGCCTGGGCCCGTGCCGAGTTCGTCGCGCAGCTCGCGGCGGTAGGCCTCGTACCGCGTCAGCGCGGCCGACGGGCCGGCCGTCGCGGCCTCGGCGCGCAGGAGTTCGGCGAGCACTTCCTCGTCGCGCGGATGCTCAGCGGCCATGGCGGCCAAGGGCCCGGCGGCCTCCGAGTGCCGCCCGAGCCGGGCGAGCGCGAGCGCCCGCGCGCGGACGAGGGTGCCGCGCACGGGTGCGCGCTCGGTGCGCAGCGCGCTCACGGGGTCGTCGCTGTGGCCGTCCTGGTCCGCGGTCCCCTCCCACAGCGCGAGCCCGGCCTCGGCAGCGGCCAGCGACCCGGCGTGGTCCCCGGCCCTGGCCCGGTCCGCGCCGGTCGCGGCGTGCCGCAGCAGGGCGGAGCTGTCGACCTGGTCCTCGGTGAGGGTGAGCCGGTATCCGGTCGGTGTGCCGGCGATGACGTCGGCGCCGAGCTGGGCCCGCGCCCGGGACACCAGGACCTGCACCGCCTTTGCCGGCCGCTCCGGCAACGCGTCCGGCCACAGCCCCGCCACGAGCCGTTCGGTGCTGCAGCCGGTGCGCAAGTCGCCCGCGAGCAGGGCGAGGAGGCCGCGGAGCCGGGGTGCGGTGACCTCCTGTCCGCGATAGGCGACACGCGGCAGCAGGGTCAGGTCAGTGGTCACCCGTGCAGATTAGCCAAGGCGCCCGGCCGCCGCGCCCCGCGGCCGCGACGGCGACCGCCTCGGCGTCGTCGGCGATCATCTGCGTCATCGTGGATTTCCGGCCCCCGCGAAGGGGACCTGTGCGGCGGCCGCGACCTGCGGGAAGGGATGCTTCCACAGGCCCTGTGCCTCCAGCCTCGGCAGGACGCCCTCGCCGAACCAGTAGGCCTCCTCCAGGTGCGGGTAGCCGGAGAGGACGAACTCCTCGATGCCGAGGGCCGCGTACTCCTTGACGCGTTCGGCGACCTCGTCGTGGCTGCCGACCAGGGCCGTGCCCGCCCCGCCGCGCACCAGGCCGATGCCGGCCCACAGGTTGGGGTGGATCTCCAGGGCGTCCCGGTTGCCGCCGCCGTGCAGGGCGAGCATGCGCTGCTGCCCGGCGGACTCACTGCGGGCGAGCCCGGCCTGCACGGACGCCACGGTCTCCGGGTCGAAGCCGTCGAGCAGCCGGTCGGCCTCCGCCCACGCCTGCTCGGAGGTGTCGCGGGTGATGACGTGCAGCCGGATGCCGAACCGGACGGTGCGGCCCTGCTCGGCCGCCAGCTTCCTGATCCAGGCGATCTTCTCGGCGACCTGCGCGGGCGGTTCGCCCCAGGTGAGGTACACGTCCACGTGCCGCGCGGCGATCTCTCCGGCGATCGGCGAGGAGCCCCCGAAGTAGACCTCGGGGACCGGGTCGGGCACGCGGGCCAGCGTCGCGTCCGCCACCTGGAGGTGCTCGCCGTGCAGATCGACGGTCTTGCCCTCCCACAGGTCCCGCACGATCCGCAGGAACTCGCCGGTACGGCGGTAGCGCGCGTCCTTGTCGAGGAAGTCGCCGTAGGCGCGCTGCTCGTGGCTCTCGCCGCCGGTGACGACGTTGAGCAGCAGCCGTCCGCCGCTCTGCCGCTGGAAGGTGGAGGCCATCTGCGCGGCGAGGGTGGGCGAGACGAAGCCGGGCCGGAAGGCCACCAGGAACTTCAGCCGCTCGGTGTTCTGGCTGACCATCGCCGTCGTCAGCCACGCGTCCTCGCACCAGGCGCCGGTGGGCGTGAGGGCGCCGACGAAGCCGAGGTCCTCGGCGGCGCGGGCGATCTGGCTCAGGTAGGCGACCGTCGGCGGCCGGTCCCGGCCGGAGGCGGTGGCCGGGGTGCCGTGGCCACCGCCGACGACATGGCGGCTGTCGCCGTTGGTGGGCAGGAACCAGTGGAAGGTGAGGGACATGCGGGGTCTCCGATCGTGAGGGGGGCGGGTCAGAGCAGGCCGTGCCGGGGCGGCCGGGTACCGCTCAGCACGTAGCGGCCGACGTGCTGGACCTTCCAGCGGGCCGGGTCGTGCAGGGTGTGGGTGCGGGCGTCGCGCCAGTGGCGGTGCAGGTTCAGGGAGGCGAGGGCCGAGCGGGTGCCGGCGACCTCGAAGAGGGCGCTGCCGGTCTCGACGGCGGTCTCCGCGGCGGTGACCTTCGCGGTGGCCACCGCGATCGAGGCCTCGGCCGCCGAGTCGTCGGTCAGGTCGCCCCGGGCGGCGTCGACCGCACGGGCGGCTTCCCGCAACAGGGCCTCCGCCGCCCGGAGGCGGATCGCGAGTTCGCCGAACCGCTGGATCAGCAGCGGGTCCTCGGCGGCCGTCTCCAGCCCGCTCTCGAACCAGGGGCGGCTCTTCGTGCGGACGAACTCCACGGCCTCCGCCAGCGCGCCGGAGGCGATCCCCGCGTCGATGGCGGCGTGCAGCAACTGGGCAACGGCACCGTGGAGTTGGGGCCCGTGGAAGGTGAGGTGGTGGGGCAGGATCCGGTCGGCCGGCACGGACACCCGTTCCAGGCGGACCGTTCCGCTGGCGGTGGTGCGCTGTCCCATGCCGTCCCAGTCGTCGGCGACCGTCAGGCCGGGGGCGTCGCGGGGCACGTACGCCACGTGCAGCGTGTCGTCGTCGGCGCGGGCCAGGACGGGGATCCAGTGGGCGAACAGGGCGCCCGTGGAGTAGTGCTTGACGCCGTCGAGGAGGTACGAGCCGTCCGGCCGTAGCGCGAGCCTGGTGCGGATGTCCTGCACATGCTTGGTACCGGCCTCGGACTGGGCGTTGCCGAACCGCCGGCCCCGCAGTACCTCGCCGAAGAAGAACTCCTGCTGGGCGCGCGTGCCCTGGCGGCGCAGGACGTTCACGTAGACGAAGTGGCTCTGCGGGATCTGGGCGAGGCTGGAGTCGGCCGATGCCAGCAGCCTGAAGATCTCGGCGAGCGTCCCGGTACGGACGTCCGCGCCGCCGAACTCCGCGGGAACCGTCACCCCCAGCAGCCCGGAGGCGGACAGCCGCTCCAGTTCCGCGTGCGGAAGCCGACGCCCCGCGTCCCGCTCGGCGGCGTCCTTGCGGAAGTCCGCGGCCAGTTCGGCGGCGACGCCGAGGGCCTCGGCGTCGCCGGCGAGCACGGTCACGGCGGTCATCCGGTGGCTGCCAGCAGGGCCGGGCGGCCGCCGAGGGCGAGCGAGAACTGGTCGGTGACCTGAGCCAGGGCCTCGGCAGTGCCGGGCGCGACGGTCAGGGAGCCGTCGTCGCCCACGGTGATGTCCTTGTCGAGGGTGAACCAGCCCGGGACGATGTGCGCGGCGCCCATGGAGCTCAGCACGGGACGCAGGGCGTAGTCGATGGCCAGGACATGGGCGACGGACCCACCGGTGGCGAGCGGCAGGACCGTCTTTCCGGCCAGCGCGTACTGCGGGAGCAGGTCCAGCAAGGACTTCAGCAGCCCGGAATAGGCGGCCTTGTAGACGGGGGTGCCGATCACGATGCCGTCCGCGCGCTCGACCAGGGCGGTGGCGTCGACGATCGCCGGGTGCCGGAAGTCGGCGTACAGCAGGGCCTCGGGCGGGAGGGTGCGGACGTCGAACGGGATCACCTCGTGGCCCTGGGCGGCGAGCCGGTCGTCCAGGTGGCGCAGCAACCGGGCGGTGCGGGAGGTGGCGGAGGGGCTGCCGGAGACGGAGAGGATGGTGGCCATGGGAAAACCTTTCAGGAGTACCAGGTGGGCTGCGGCAGTTCGCCGGTGAGGACGTGGCGGCCGATCTCACGGCGCTTGTAGGCCACCGGGTCGTGGAGGGTGTGGGTGCGGACGTTGCGCCAGAAGCGGTCGAGGCCCTCGGCGGAGGCGGTGGCGCGGGCGCCGGTCACCTCGAAGATGCGGTTGGTGACCTCCAGAGCCACATCGGTCGCGCGGGCCTTCACGGCCGCCACCCGCACCTCGAACTCTCCGCGGGCCTGTTCGGTGACCGCGTCGGGGTCGTCGTGCAGCTTCTGGCCCTCGGCGGCCACGGCGTCGGCCAGTGCTTCGGCGGCCCACAGCTTGGCGGTGAGGTCGCCGTAGGTGTCGATGACGTAGGGCTCGTCAACGGCGCGCTCGTGGCCGCCGTGCAGCCAGGCGCGGGCCTTCGTCCGGGTGTAGGTGGCGGCGGTCTCCAGGGCGCCTGTGGCGATGCCGAGGTAGAAGTTGACGAAGACGAGCTGGATGGTCGGCACATTGAGGGTGTTGTAGATACGCGGCCGGAACTGCTTGTCCACGTAGCCCGCCGCGGCCGACCAGGGGACGCGTACGGTGTCGATGGTGACGCCGCCGCTCTCGGTGAGGCGCTGGCCGATGTTGTCCCAGTCGTCGTGGAAGGTCAGGCCCTCGCTGTCGGACGGGACGATGGCGAAGACGTGGTCGTCGGTGCCTTCCAGGACGCCTTCGAGCACGGTGACGTCGGAGACCTTGCTGCCGGTGGAGAACGACTTGCGGCCGGTGAAGGTGAGGGTGTCGCCCTCGTCCCGCACCACCACGTCCTCGTCGCGCGGGTTGACCGCGCCACCGAAGAACCACTGGTTGCGGGCGGCCTCGGCCTCCACGTGCTCCCACTGCTCGCGGGTGGCGACCAGCCGGGCGGCCCAGTTCCACAGGTAGTGATAGCCGAGCAGCTGCCCGATGGAGCCGTCCGCCTTGGCGACGTCGCGGACGACGCGGTAGGCGGTGGTCCAGTCCTGGCCCGCGCCGCCGTGCTCGACGGGGCCGAGGAGGGTGACCAGGCCGGAGTCCTTCAGCAACTGGACCTCGGCGTACGGGGTGGCGGCTGCCTTGTCGCGGGCGGCGGCGTCGGCGGCAAGGACGGCGGCGACCTCGGCGGCGCGGGCGAGCCAGCCCTCTGCGTCCTTCGGGGTGGTGGCGGTCTTCCAGTCGGCCGGTGCGGCGGTGCTCATGGTGGGAACCCCTTCACTTTCGGATGCGGGTCAGGTGCGGGTCGGGCGGTCAGGCGCGGGCGGCGGCAGAGGACTCCGACTCGGCTTGCCGGGCCTCCAGTTCGCGCACGAGGGGCAGCACCCGCTTGCCGAAGTACTCGACCTCCTCGTGGTAATGCAGGAAGCCGAGGAGGAAGAGGTCGACGCCGAGCCGCTTGTAGGCGACGATCCGTTCGGCGATCTGCTCGGGCGTGCCGATGAGGCCCGTGCGGAAGCCGTCGTTGTACTGGACGAGGTCCTCGAAGCCGGAGTCCTGCCACATACCCTTGCCGTCGGCGGTGGACTGTCCGGCCTGCTGGACGGCGTCGCGGAAGCCGTGCACGGCCTCGGTGTCGGCGTGGGCGACGATCTCGCGAAGCTGTTCGCGGGCCTCGGCCTCGGTGTCGCGGGCGATGAGGAAGCCGTTGAGACCGAACTTCGGGGGTGTGCGGCCCGCCTCGGCGGCGGAGGCGCGTACGTCGGCGATCTGCTCGGTGACGCCGTCGAAGTCCTTGCCGTTGCTGAAGTACCAGTCGGAGACCCGGCCGGCCATGGCGCGGGCGGCGGTGGAGTTGCCGCCCTGGAAGATCTCGGGGTGCGGGCGCTCGGAGGTGTTCAGCGGCTTGGGCTTGAGGGAGAAGTCGCGCACCCGGTAGAAGTCACCGGCGAGTTCGGCGTGGTCCTCGGTCCAGATGGTGCGCAGGGCGGTGATGAACTCCTCCGCGCGCCGGTAGCGCTCGTCGTGCTCCAGCCACGGCTCGCCGAGGGCGGTGAACTCGCCCTTGAACCAGCCGCTGACGACGTTGACGGCGAAGCGGCCGTTCGACAGGTGGTCGGCGGTGGCGCCGAGTTTGGCGAGGACGCCCGGGTGCCACAGACCGGGGTGGACGGCGGCGATGACCTTCAGCCGCTGGGTGGCGAGCAGCAGGGCGAGGCTGAAGCTGGTCGACTCGTGCTGGTTCTCGGCACCGTAGCTGGCCATGTAGCGGACCTGGCTGAGCGCGTAGTCGAAGCCGTTGTTCTCGGCGAGGACGGCCAGTTCGCGGTTGTAGTCGTAGCCCCAGTCGGTGCGCTGCTCGACGGTGCTGGTGACCAGGCCGCCGCTGACGTTCGGCACCCAGTAGGCGAAGCGGACGGGGTCGGATGCGGGTGGTACGGGCATGGGGAACTCCTGGGAAGAGTGGAAAGGCACGCGAAAGACACAGGCGTCGCACGGAAAACGTGCTCGCGAAGGGAATTCAGGCGCGCTGGAGCGACGGTCCCGGGAAAGCCGTCAGCACGACGGAGAGCGTCCGGGACCGGAATTCAGATACAGGGGGGGGAGAGCGCGGAAAGCGGGTGGGAGGGATTCCCTCGGTGCGCTGCGCTCAGACGCGGCTGCGACAGCAGGAGCTGGAGACACGCGCGAGATCGACGTGGCGTCGCTGCGTGAGGTCCGGTCGCTTCATGCCGACGATCCAACCAAGCGCGGGTCCGGCCGGTCAAGAAGACCCGGTCGTGATTCCACATGGTGAGAGTCGGTATTCACGAGGTTGTGACAGGGATTCCCTTGAACCGGCCTCGAGGGGGACGCACTCTCCTGTCGTGCGCATAGAACAGCTGGAATACATCGCCGCCGTCACCCGGTTCGGTTCGCTGCGGCGGGCCGCCGAGGAACTCCACCTGTCCCAGCCCGCGTTGAGCGAGACCGTCCGCAATCTGGAGCGGGAACTCGGGGTGGACCTGCTGGAGCGCAAGCGGTCGGGGGCGAAGGTCAGCGACGAGGGCCGGGAACTGCTGCCGCACATCATGACGGTGCTGGACGCGGTGGACCGGCTCCGCGACGCGGCCGGCGACCAGCACCGCGTCAGCCGCATGGTGCGGCTAGGCACCGTCAACACGGCCACCGTTCCGCTGCTCATCCCGACCGTGCGGGAGTTCCGCTCCGCGCACCCGGCCACCCAGGTCGAGGTGGTCGGCGCGCAGCAGGCCGACATCCACCGCGGGCTGCTGGAGGGCGCCTTCGATCTGGGGCTGGTGAACTACCTCCACGGCGACGACATGCCGCCCGGCTTCGAGACGACCGAGCTGCTGCGCGGCCGGCCGGTGGTGTGCGTACGGCCGGACAGCCCGCTGGCCGCCCTGGACACGGTGGATGTGGACAGCCTCCTCGCCGAGCCCCTCATCGTGATGCGGTCCGGCTACGTCATGCACCGCTACGTCCACCGGCTGCTGCGCGGCCGGACACCGTCCTTCTCGTACTCCACCGACGGCGCCGAGATGGGCAAGCTGATGGTCGCCGAAGGGCTGGGCGCGACGGTGCTGCCGGACTTCAGCGTCCTCGGCGATCCCCTGGAGCGGCGCGGCACCCTGACGGTACGGCCGCTGGCGGGGGACGAGACCGACGTGCTGCTGGTGCTGCAGCGCCGCACCGCCGTCTCGGTCCCCCGGGCCGTGCGTGATCTGCACGCGCTGTTCGTCCGCAACGCGGATACGCACCGCGCGTCGTGACGCGGGGCCCTCCTGGGCCGAACGGGTGGTTCACCCACTCCGTCGGCGTAGGAGGACGCCTCTCGCGGGGCGGCCGGGCCGGGGCGCGCCGGAAGCTCCAAGGAGATTGGAGTCGTCATGCGTACGAATCCGCCCCGCGTCAGTGTGATCATCCCCGCGTACAACTCCATGCCGGAACTGACGAAGTGTGTCACCTCCGTCCTGGAGCAGACGCTCGGCATGGACAGGATCGAGATCATCGCGGTCGACGACGGCTCGACCGACGGTACCGCGGACGAGCTGGACCGGCTCGCGCGCTCCTGTCCCGGCCTGCGGGTCGTCCACCAGCCCAACAGCGGCGGAGCCGGCGGCCCGCGCAACACCGGTCTGGACATGGCCGTCGGCGACTACGTCTTCTTCCTCGACTCCGACGACTACCTGGGCCCCGACGCCCTGCGCCGCATGGTCGCGATGGCGGACGAGAACCGCACCGACGTGGTCCTCGGCAGGATGGTGTCCGTGGGCGGACGTGCCGTACCGACGGCCGTCTTCTCGCACAACCAGCCCCGCACCGATGTCTTCTCCTCCGCCGCCTACCGCACCCTGGGCTGCTGGAAGCTGTTCCGGCGCTCGCTGATCGAGCGGCTGGACCTGAGGTTCCCGCCGTACCGCAACTGCGAGGACAAGCCGTTCACCGCCGCGGCCTTCCTCAACGCCGACGGCATCTCCGTGGTGGCCGACTACGACTGCTACTACTCGCGCAACCGCCAGAACGGCAACAATCTCACCCTCACAGCCGCCGGCCTGGTCCACCGCATGGACGGGACCCGGCTGTGCTTCGAGACGGTCGCCCGCTATCTGGAGCCCGGCCCGCGCCGGGACCAGATCATGCGCCGCCATGTGGAGTGGGAGCTGTGCGGGCCCCTGCGCGGTCTGCTGCACAGAGAGAGCGAAGAGGACGCCCGGGAGCGCTTCTATCCGCAGTTCCGGCAGTGGGCGCTGAGCTACGTCACCGACGGTGTCTTCCAGCAGCTCGCCCCGCCGGACCGGCTCATCGTCCACCTGCTGCGCGCGGACCGGTACGAGGATCTCCTCACCGTGGCCCGGCACGCCAAGGAGGACGCGGCGCGCGGCAACACCGTCGACAAGGGCCGCGTCTACTGGTGCCACCCCTTCTTCCGGGACCCCGCGAAGGCGGTCCCGGACGCCTGCTTCGACGCCACGGACCGGCTCCCGGTCCGTCATGAACTGGCCGAAGCGGCATGGACGGGCGACGGCGGTGTGCTCCGGCTCACCGGCCACGCCCGTATCGAGTCCCTCGGCGGCCTGGAGCCCACGACCCGGCTGATCCTGCGCCCGCGCGGCTTCCCGCACCCGGACATCCGGGTGCCCGTGACCCTCCGGACAGCCTCCCACCAGCCCGACGACCGGGCCACCGGCTTCCTCGCCGAGGTGGACCTGAGCACCGTCGACTCGGGCGTGCCGCTCGGCGCCGGAGTGTGGGACCTCCACTTGGATGTGCGGGCCGAGGGAGTCAGCCGCACCGTCAGGCTGCGGCAGGCCCGGACGGACGCGAACGGCGAGCGGCCCGCCCCGCCGCGGCGCGAGATCGTGGCCACCGGTTCCCCACCCGGGTACGAGCCCACGACCGCGCGTCCGTTCTTCACTCCCTACGGGAACCTCTCGCTGGACATCCGGCGGACCGAGGAGGAGCCGCTCTGCCGGGTGACCGGGATCGCCTGGGACACGTCCGCACCCGGCACGCTCGTCGTCACCGGACGCCTGACCGACGAAGCCTCAGGCCGCCCCGGGCCCACGGCCCTACGTGCCGAAGGCGACTCGGGCTCGGTGCGAGAGGCACCCGTGCGGTACTCGCCGGACGGCAGCGGCACCGGCTTCACCGCCCGCCTGCCGGTCAGGAGACTGCCTCCTGGACAGTGGACGCTGACCCTCCGTACGGATGAGCCGCACAGCCGGATTCCCGTCCCGCCCCCGAAGGGCCTGACCGGCACCCGATGGTTCCGCGCCGCCCGGCTCGGCCGTCCCTATTACGCAAAGCCACTCCCCCGCGACTCGAAGGGGGCCGTGGTGCTGCGCGTGGCGCCGGTCGGACTCACCGCGGCCCTGCGCCGACGGCTCGGCCGACACGCATCCGGCTCTCGCTCCTGACACCACTCTGATGACCTGTCAGTAGGTCATCCGTCCCGGACTCTTGACTCGTAAGGCGGTAGTGGCCATCCTCGTCGCACCATGGGCGAGGTCATGACAATCGGGCTGTCGCTCCCCGGCCCACAAGGCCAAGGACAGCCCGATATGTCGACCGCGCCATCCCGCCGACCAAGGGACGTGGGCTGTGACCGGTTCCGGACGCCCGTACCGCAGACGCAAGAACATCACCGTCGTGTCGCTCCTCCTGCTCGTGCTGTCGATCGCGCTCGGTCCCACACCGAGTTCGGCGGCCGGAACCGACTGGTGGAACCCGACCGCGCGGCCCGCGCCGGACTCCGGGGTCAATGTCACGGGGGAGCCCTTCACCGGGACCAACGCCCGGGGCGAGGTGCGCGGCTTCGTCGACGCGCACGACCACATCTTCTCCAACGAGGCCTTCGGCGGCCGTCTGATCTGCGGAAAGCCGTTCTCCGAGCAGGGCGTCGCGGACGCGCTCAAGGACTGCCCCGAGCACTACCCGGACGGCTCGCTCGCGATCTTCGACTTCATCACCAACGGCGGTGACGGCAAGCACGACCCGAACGGCTGGCCCACCTTCAAGGACTGGCCGGCCCATGACTCGCTGACGCACCAGCAGAACTACTACGCCTGGGTGGAGCGGGCCTGGCGCGGCGGCCAGCGGGTGCTGGTGAACGACCTCGTCACCAACGGCGTGATCTGCTCTGTCTACTTCTTCAAGGACCGTAGCTGCGACGAGATGACGTCCATCCGGTTGCAGGCCAAGCTGTCGTACGACATGCAGGCCTACATCGACAAGATCTACGGCGGGCCGGGCAAGGGTTTCTTCCGGATCGTCACCGACAGCGCGCAGGCCCGTCAGGTCGTCGAACAGGGCAAGCTGGCGGTCGTCCTCGGCGTGGAGACGTCGGAGCCGTTCGGCTGCAAACAGATCCTCGACATCGCGCAGTGCAGCAAGGCCGACATCGACAAGGGCCTGGACGAGCTGTACTCGCTGGGCGTGCGCAGCATGTTCCTGTGCCACAAGTTCGACAACGCGCTGTGCGGTGTCCGCTTCGACTCGGGCTCGCTCGGAACGGCCATCAACGTCGGCCAGTTCCTGTCGACGGGCACGTACTGGAAGACGGAGAAGTGCACCGGACCCCAGCACGACAACCCGATCGGCAACGCCTCGGCGGCCGCGGCCGAGAAGAAGCTTCCGGCGGGCGAGGAGGTCCCCTCGTACAGCACTGACGCCCAGTGCAACGTCAGAGGACTCACGGGACTGGGCGAGTACGCCGTCCGCGGCATGATGCAACGCGGCATGATGCTGGAGATCGACCACATGAGCGTCAAGGCCACCGGCCGGGTGCTCGACATCTTCGAGGCCGAGTCCTACCCCGGCGTGCTCTCCTCGCACAGCTGGATGGACATGGACTGGACCGAGCGGGTCTACGGCCTGGGCGGCTTCATCGCCCAGTACATGCACGGCTCCGAGGGCTTCATCTCGGAGGCGAAGCGCACGGAGGCCCTGCGCGACAAGTACGGCGTGGGCTACGGCTACGGAACCGACATGAACGGCGTCGGCGGGTGGCCGGGACCGCGCGGCGCGGACACCCCGAACAAGGTCACGTACCCCTTCAAGAGCGTCGACGGCGGCTCCGTCATCGACCGGCAGACCACCGGCGAGCGCACCTGGGACCTGAACACCGACGGAGCCGCCCACTACGGTCTCGTCCCGGACTGGATCGAGGACATCCGCCGGGTCGGCGGCCAGGACGTGGTGGACGACCTCTTCCGCGGCGCCGAGTCCTACCTCGACACCTGGGGGGCCTCCGAGCGGCACGAGGCCGGGGCCGATCTCGCGCGCGGCGCGGCCACGTCGGCCAGTTCCTCGGAGTGGAGCCTGTTCACGAGCTACAAGCCGCACCGTGCCGTCGACGGCGACCGCGGCACCCGCTGGGCGAGCGACTGGAGCGACGACCAGTGGTACCGGCTCGACCTCGGGTCCGCGAAGCGCGTCGACCGGGTCACCCTCGACTGGGAGGACGCCTACGCCAAGTCGTACCGCGTCGAGCTCTCCACCGACGGGGCGAACTGGCGGACCGTCTGGTCCACGACCGCGGGCGACGGTGGCCTGGACACCGCGAGATTCGCCGCCACACCGGCCAGGTACGTACGCGTCCAGGGGCTGGAACGCGGCACCGACCGGGGCTACTCGCTCTACGAGGTCGCAGTCCACGGCGGCTGACACCCACGAGAGGGGTTCCATGGCACGGTTGCCGTCCGCCGAGCGGCGGCGACAGCTCACCGAAGCGGCGATCAGGGCGATGGCCCGGGACGGCGTCTCCAGGACGACGACCCGGTCCATCGCCGCCGAAGCGGGCGTCTCGCTGAGCGTCTTCCACTACTGCTTCGACTCCAAGCAGGAGCTGATCGAGTCCGTCATCACCACCATCACCGGCCACTACGTGACGGTGGTGAAGGAGGCCCTGTGGCCCAGGGCCACCCTGGAGGAGACCGTCCGGGCGGGCTTCCAGGCGTACTGGGAGCATGTCCGGGCCCACCCCGACGAGCACATGCTCACCTATGAGCTCACGCAGTACGCGCTGCGCCAGCCCGGTTTCGAGCATTTGGCGCGGCGCCAGTACGAGCTGTACGCGGAGACGTACATCGAGCTCATCGGCCGGCTGCGGCAGACCATGGGCCTGCGCCTGCGCGTCCCCGCCCCGGTGCTGGCGCGCTACCTGGCCGCCATGACCGACGGCCTGACCCTCAACTACCTCGTGCTCGGCGACGACGACGCCTGGTCGGGCATCCTCGACACGGTCGTCGCGCACATCGCGGGCCTGGTGCGCGAGCCCTGAGAACAGGCGGGATGCGCGTCCGGCTCCTTAGGCTCGTAGGGAGCGGGTTTTCCCGGAGGTGACAGTCATGCGAGCCTCGCTGATACAGCTGTCCGTGGAGGCGTCGGACTCCGCCGAGGAGCGCCGCCGCAGGGCGTCCTCGCTGGTCCGCGGCCGGACCGGCGACGATCTGGTGGTCCTGCCGGAACTGTGGACGGCCGGCGCCTGGTCGTACGACGACTGGGGGCGCGACGCCGAAGGGATCGACGGCCCCACCGCCGAGGCCATGTCCGCGGCGGCGCGTGCCGCCGGAGTCTGGCTGCACGCCGGGTCGATCGTCGAGCGGGACGCGGACGGGACCCTCTACAACACCGCGCTCCTCTTCGACCGGGCCGGTGACCTGCGCGGCCGCTACCGCAAGATCCACCGGTACGGCTTCGACACGGGTGAGGCGACCATGATGGGCGGGGGCGGCGACATCGTCACCGTGCCCACCGAATTCGGGGTGATCGGCCTCGCCATCTGCTACGACCTGCGCTTCCCCGAGCTCTTCCGGGGCCTGATCGACGAAGGGGCGGAGCTGATCGTGGTGCCCGCCGCCTGGCCCGCGGCCCGGCTCGCCCACTGGCGGCTCCTGACCCGCACGAGAGCCCTGGAGGAGCAGGTCTTCCTGCTGGCCTGCTGCGCCACGGGCACCCATGGCGGTATGCGGCAGGGCGGGCACAGCGTGGCCGTCGACCCCTGGGGGACCGTCCTGGGCGAGGCCGGCACCGCGGCGGAGACGGTGACGGTGGAGGCCGACATGAGCGAGGTCGCCCGGATCCGCTCCGAACTCCCCGTCCTGCGTGATCGTGTCCTCGCCATAGGGTCCGCCGCCGGGCGGTGACACCTGCCGTCCGTCCGGACCCCGTCCGGGTGAAGCGAGCAGGACCCGCCCCGATGCGGATGGTGGGCGGGCCCTGCTCGTGCCGTCCATTGTCCGGAGCGCGGTTCGGCTGGGCCACGAGTGTGAACCGTCGGTGTGCGCGCGGCGCGCACACCCCGTGCGCGGGGGCACCTCACATGGCAGCGCGCATCAGGGGTACGCCCATAGGTGTGACCCCGGGTTATCCCGGCCGGTCTGCGGTGACGATACTGGCAGGCACACCTGCCCCCAGCTCACAGATGGACCCATGCCGATCTCCTCCACCGTCCGCCCCCAGACGCCCGCCACGGTGTGGCTGGCGCGCGGCCGCCATGCCTCCGGCGCCGCGGAAGACGTTCTCAGGCGCTCGCTCCAGCAGCGCAAGGACAGTCAGGACATCGACGACTTTCTGGAGTTGCCCGAGGCCGAGGCCGGGCCGTCGGAGCGGGTCTTCGAGGCCCGCTGGCGGGTCGGCGCCGGGGTGATCGTGCGGGCCCGGCTGAGTGTGACGCCCGGTCCGGACAGCGCGGGGCAGGAGTGGATCCTGGTCGCGGAGGCCGAGGAGCCGTGGAGCGACGACTGGCCGTCGCCGACCGGTCTGTTCTGGCCGCAGGAGCCGGAGGCCGCCTGGGACCAGGACCCCGCCGTGAAGCTGTCCCTGCGGGAGGTCAATCCGCTCCCCCAGGACGACAAGGAGACGAAGCGCCTGCTCCGCAACGCGGTGCGCGGCGGATGGCACATCCATGTGGTCGTCCACGAGGCGATGACCGCGGACGAGAAGGGCCGCATGCCGGTGGCGCGGTGGCTCCCGCCGGGCCTGCGGCACCGGGTGGTGGAGCACCGCGCCGTCCCGCAGCAGTCGCGAGGGCTCAACTGGGCCCTGCGGGACTCCGGCGTGCAGGTGCCGCGGGGCGGTGCCGTGGTGCTGCCCGGCTCCCCGGCACCCGAGGGTTACGACGCCGAGGACTTCTCGGTCCGTGCGGTCTTCCTGGACGGCTCGGAGCCCGCCGACCTCGTCGAGGCCGTGAAGCGGTTCGCCGCGCTGCCGAGGCCCCTGCCCGACGGCGCCGAGGCCGCCCTCACCGCGCTGCGGGAGGACTGGCACCTGCTGAATCTCCAGGAGGAGCTGGACCGCCAGCGTGGTCTGGTCGCCATGTACGCCGACGCGCTGGAGGCCATGACGAAGTCCCGTGACCTGTACCGGGAGGCGGCCGAGCGCGCTCACGAGGCGCTGACCGCCTACCAGGAGTCCGACGGGACCCTTCCCGCGCGGCAGCAGCCCTCCGCTGCCCCCGCCGGCTCTCCGCTGCAGCAGCTCACCCGCACGTTCGAGCGCTTCAAGGGAAAGTCCCAGCGCCCCGTGGCCCCGTCCCGGGACGAGCACTAGGAAGCCTTCGCGGGGCGCGTGTCAGTCGTGGCCAAGTGAGTACCCGGGCCGTACGGCAGTGGGGCGCGGCGGATACCGAGAGCGCCGGGGCCCGGCACGCCTGCGGGGCGCACTTCGCCGAGGTCGCGGTGGACACCGTCATTGGCGAGGTCCGGGCCGGCCGGCTGCCCGGGGTGTACGCCGCCGGGCGCGTCCTCAACGCCGGCACCGCACGCTCCCAGTTCGTCGGCGGCATGACGATCGGCAACGCCGTGCACCACGCCACCGGCGGTCCGCTTCCGGAACTCCCGCTCACGCCGGACCGGGTGCTGGCCGGCCTGCTCGATCGCCGGGCGGCGGACGACGACCGGACCGGACCCGCTGCGTGCGGATCCGGTCCGGTACGGCGGTCGTAGCCGTCACTCCGCCATACTGCGTGCCTCGGTCGCCGGCAGCGGCGCCCACTGTCCGCTCACGAGGGGCGCCACCGCGCGGAAGACCAGCGAGAGCAGGGCCAGCAGCGCCGTGCACACGGCGGCACCGGCGGCGAACCACGGCGGGGCGAGCGCGAGGTCCACGGCCCGGGTCAGGGACGCCGACGGGAAGGAACTCCCGTACGCCTGGGCGCCGGCCAGCACCGTGGGTACCACCACCGCCCCCGCCAGTACCGGCGCGACGGGGCGCAGGGCCAGCAGCAGCGCCAGCACCGTGCACAGCACGGACAGGCCTAGGGCTATGGCGTGCAGGTCCAGGGACGCTCCGCCGCGCCGCAGCGGGAAGTGGGCCACCGCGCACACGGCCAGGGCCAGCGCCGTGAGCCAACTCGACCACGCCATGGACCTGGTGAGCCGCTCCGTCGCGCGGTCGCGGTCCGTGGGCGCGGAGTCGAGGGTCCGGCGGGTCTCGCGGCGCCTGGCCGGGCGGACGGGCGTCAGCGGCTGCGTGGTCTCGGTCTCGGGATGCGCGGGGCCGGTCGGGACGCGGCCGTTGCGGTCCAGCCGTTCCAGGCCGAGGCGGTCGATCAGCTCGACCAGTTCCCCGACGGACCGGCCGGTGGCGGCCGCGCGGAGTGCCTCCTCGCGGACGTGGGGCATGTGCGGCTCTTTGTGCAGCAGGGTCACGAGCCGGGTCACTTCCTCCACCGGCCGGTGGGCGGCCGCGGCCCGGATCGCCTCGTCCGCGCTGTCGGCGTCCCGCGGGGGCTTCGTCAGCAGCGCGATCATCCGGCTCACGTCCTCCACGCGCCGCTCCACACCGGCCGTGCGGAGTGCGTCGACCATCGCCTCGGCGTGGTCGGGCGACTTCCCCAGCGAGGTGATGAGGGCGACGACCTCCTCCAGGGGCCGGTCGACCACGGCGGCGTGCACCAGGTCGCTGACCGCGTCACCGTACGGCGCGGGCGCCGGTCCCGTGCCGGGCCGCAGCTCCACCGGATTGTCGTCCAGCGAGCGGATCACGAACGGCCGCGCACCGGACGGCTCCGCCTCACCCACCGCGTCGGCCGGGGCCGGGCCGGGGCCGCCGGGTCGGGCGTGCGGCGGATTCACCGGTTCCTCGCGGTGGCCCGCGGGCGCGGCGGAAGGCCGGTGGGGCCCAGAAGCGGCGGGCTGGGCGGACGGCGGGCTCGCCGGGTTCGGGCGGAGGCCTTCAGGCGCGGAGGACTGACGGTCCGCCTGGTGAGGCCCTGAGACAACGGGCCCGGCCGACGGGGGGCTCGCCGGGTTCGGGCGGAGGCCTTCAGGCGCGGAGGACTGACGGTCCGCCTGGTGAGGCCCTGAGACAACGGGCCCGGCCGACGGCGGACTCACCGAGTTCGGGCGAGGGCTCGCGGGCGCGGAGGACTGACGGTCCGCCTGGCCCGGCCTCGAGTCAACGGGCCCGGCCACCGACGAGTTCACCGGGTTCGGAGGGGGACCCCCGGGCGCGGGCGACGGCCGATCCGTGTGATGCGGCGCCAAGGCCGTCGGCTCGACGGACGGCGAGCCCACCGGGTTCGGGCGGGAGGGGGCGGCAGGACCCGCAGGCTCCGTGTCCGCGGGCTCCGCATCCGCCCCGCCGGGGCCGCGCACGGCAGACCGCTCGGGCGCCGTACCCGAACCGGGGGCGGCGGACCGGTCGAAAGCCACAGCAGCCTCCTCCCCCAAGGCGGAAGCAGAGGCAAGAGCGGCCGCAGGCGCAGAGGCAGGACTCCCAGGGCGCGCGGAATCAAGGTCCGCCGGGGCCACACCGGGACCAGCGGGCCGGGCCGCCTCGGTCGCATCGGCGACAGCCGGCCGTGCCGGATCGGCCCCGTTTACGACAGGGGCGACAGGCCGGGCAGACGGCGAAGCCACCTCGTCCACGCCAGAAGCAGGCGGCGGCGCCGACACCTGGTCCGCCGCGTCCCCACCAGGGGCGGCCGGTTCCGGGCCGGGCGGGCCCGCCGGGTGAGGCGCGCTGGGAGGCTCGGTGCCCGCACGGTACGTCTCGGGCGCGGGTGCGGCGGGCTGCGTGCTCGTCTGCTCCACCTGGTACGCGCCGGTGGCGACGGTGGTCTCGGCGGACGGCTGGGCGGCCCCGTTCGACTCGCCGGTTATGGCGGACCCGTTCGAGCGGGGTGATGAAGAGCAGGTGGTCATACTCGCCTCCATGGGAAGAGTGCGGCCGCTCCTGCGCCCCCCGTCGTGTGACGAGCGACGTTACGCTGACCATTACTAGGCGCCCCCTTCACCCCGTGCCACTCGTGTGAGCCACCGGGATGACCACCCCAGGGGGAAAATCCGCCGACTCGCCGACATGTCGGGCCCCGGCCGCAATACAGCCGCCGGAAACGGGAATCCACGTAAGGACACCCCGTGTCGCGGCACGCCAGGAGGAGGGCACCCGTGGATACGACCGCAACGGTGATCACCCTGGCCGCGATTCTCGCGGCCCTCGTCCTCGTCCTCGCCGTCCGCGTCTTCCTGAGACTGGTCCGAACTCGGCGCGATCTGCGAAGCGCGGGCCTGCCCACAGGGCCGCGCTGGGTCTTCTGGGGCGCGGTTGTCTATTTCGTCCTGCCGGCCGACGTGCTGCCCGACCCGGTGTACCTCGACGACATCGGTGTGCTGCTGCTCGCTCTGCGTACCGTCCGTGGCTCCCTCGGCGAGCGGGATCGCAGGCCGACACGCCGGGCTGACCAGGAACCCGCGAAATAACTACGGAGAGTAAGGAAACCAACCACCCGTTCGATTCGTATAAGTCTCTGGAAGCCGAAACAAGCGAGCGGCCGGGGGGCCGCGCCCAATGACCAACGCTTGGTCGGCGCAGTACCGACGAGGGAGAGACGATGCAACCGTTCGCGCTCAACTACGCGCGCCCGGCAGTGGAGTTGGAAGCTGCTATTCCGTATGCGTACGACACCGGACTGCAGTTGAACGTGCTCCTCGACGGCCGAATCGCGGCCAGCGACTTCGGTCTGCTGAGAGAGGTGGGCACCACGACGTCCACCGCGGGCTCCAAGACCCACTTCGACGACTGACCGCGGGCCGCCGAAGATGACCGTACTGATCCTCACCTGCGAGGAGGACGTGACCGCGGACATGGTGGTCGTGCACCTGAACGCGACGGGGGTTCCGGTGGTGCGCGTCGATCCCGCCGACCTGACCGGCGGTGTCGCGCTGTCCGGCGAGTTCGTGCACGGCCGTTTCCGTGGCCATCTGTCCGCCGGGGGGCGGCTGGTGAGCATCGGGGGACTGCGCTCGGTCTGGGTGCGCCGGCCCGGCACACCGGCCGGGCGGGCGGCCCAGCCGTCCGCGTGGCTGACCGAGGAGGCCGCCCAGGCGCTCTACGGCATGCTGCGGGGCTCGGACGCGCGCTGGATGAACCACCCGGACGCGGCCCGCCGGGCCCGGCACAAGCCGTGGCAGTTGCGTCTCGCCCAGCGGTGCGGCCTGCCCGTGCCCGCGACGCTGATCACGACCTTCCCGCGGGCCGCCCGCGAGTTCGCCGAGCGCTACCCGGACCTGGTGGTCAAGCCGGTGTCGGGCGCGCATCCGCAGGACCCGCCCCGGGCGGTGCCGACCAGCCGGGTCGCGCCCGACACGGACTTCTCCGCCGTCGCGTTCGGGCCGACGCTGTTGCAGCGGCGGGTCGCCAAGCGGGCCGACATCCGCCTCACCGTCGTCGGTGAGCAGCTGCTGGCCGCCCGCAAGGCGACCGCCGCGGACGCGGACCCGGACGACGTCGACGTGCGTTTCGCCGCGCCCGGTTCGCCGTGGCGCCCCACCGATGTGCCGTCGTGCATCGCGGCGGGCGTCCAGGCGTACCTGCGCGAAGCCGAACTGGCCTACGGCGCCTTCGACTTCGTCGAGGACGCGGACGGGACCTGGTGGTTCCTCGAGTGCAACCAGTCGGGGCAGTTCGGGTTCGTCGAGGTGGAAACGGGTCAGCCGATCGCGCGCGCCATCGCCGAGTGGCTGGCCCGCCCGGTCCCCGAGGGGTCATCGCATGTCAACGGCTCGAGCACGAAGGTCCGTTGAGCACCGGGTCCGGCCACGCGCCGGCCCCGGGCGGTCTCATGACCACGGCCTCCCGGCTCACGGCTGCCGCGGGGCGGGGAGCATGGCCGTGCGCTGCCAGCCCGTGCCCGGGGACTGCGGGCGGTCGTAGCCGGGGGACTGCGAGGGCCGCATGACCAGCTCCAGTTCCCTGCTCACGCGTTCGGCCTCCCGGCGAACCTGGGTGGGCACATCGCCGCACTCCGCGATGAGTCGGTCGTAGATGGGGGAATCCTGGAACACCCGGCAACGTGCCTTTCTGCTCGTCGACCCCGTGCGGGGGCAAGACTGACGAGTCTAGGCGGCCCGGCATCCCGGAGTGTGAATTCCCTGGGATGACTTGACGCAGAACGGACATCTGTGCCATGCGGAGTGACGGGACTCTCGGTCTCTCAGGCTCCCGTGGTGGAACCCGGCCGGACGATCATGAGGACGGTGACCGTCGCCCACAGGAGATTGAAGATGCCGGTGAACATGGCGAGTTGCACGGTGTTCCGATGCTCGACGGCCTGTTCGCCGTTCAGCCGGCCGAGGAGCTCTTCCTGGCGGGGCAGGACGAAGGCGGCCAGGATCCCGGCGGCGGCCGCGGTCAGCGCGACGGAGGTGACGAGCCATCCGCTGCCCAGGACGCCCATCGCGGCACCGGTGGCGAGCCCGAGGACCGGGACGGCCAGTCCGATGCCGGAGTAGACGCGGCAGATCCGGTGCAACAGCGCGACCGTACCGACCGCCGAGGCGCCGGGGGCCCCTCCGAGCGCGGCGGACGCGCGGCGCGCCGCGGGCGGGAACATGCTGGCCGCGACGGTCACGGGACCGATGGCGACGATGGCGGCCAGCACATGGAGGGACAGCAGGATCTTGGTCACCACGACTCTTTCATGACGCGATCGACGATGCCGGGCTCACGCTAGGGATCCGGGACGTGAACTCCCATGGGCTGGAACGACAGCTTCCAACGGGTTCTCGCCAACTCTCCCGACCTGCGCCCCTGCCTCACGCGCCGCCCCGTCCCCGGGTCACACCGCTGGCGGGAACCCGCCTAGGGTGACCGGCATGCACTCCGTGGCGATCCTCGTTCTCGACCGAGTGGTGCCGTTCGACATGGCGGCGCCCCAGCAGACGTTCGCCTGGACCCATATGCCGGACGGGCGGCCCGCCTACCGCGTCCGGTTGTGCGCCGAGACGCCGGAGGTGCGCGCGGACGGCGGTTTCACCCTGCGCATCGAGCAGGGGCTCGAGGCGCTGGCGGAGGCCGACACCGTCATCGTGCCGGGCTGCTCCCCCGACGCCGCTCCACCCTCCGCCCGGGTGCTGGCGGCGCTGCGGCGGGCGGCCGAATCCGGCACCCGGATCGCGTCCGTGTGCGTGGGTGCCTTCGTGCTGGCGGAGGCCGGGCTGCTGAACGGGTTGCGCGCCACCACGCACTGGGTGGCCGCGGGTGAACTGGCCCGGCGGTTCCCGCGGGTCGAGGTGGAGCCGGACGTGCTGTACGTCGACAACGGACAGATCCTCACCTCGGCCGGCGCGGCGGCGGCGCTGGATCTGTGCCTGCACATGATCCGCCGGGATCTGGGGTCGGCCGTCGCGGCGAACATCGCCCGGATGTCGGTGATGCCGCTGGAACGGGAGGGCGGGCAGGCCCAGTTCATCGTGCACGAGCACCCGCCGGTGCCCAGGGGGTCGGCATTCGAGCCGCTGCTGGAGTGGATCGAGGACCATCTCGCGCACGAGGTGACGCTGGGCACTTTGGCGGCGCGCGCGGGGATGAGCGAGCGGACCTTCAGCCGCCGCTTCCGCGAGCAGACCGGCACCACGCCGTTGCAGTGGCTGCTGCGGGCGCGGGTGCGGCGCGCCCAGTACCTGCTGGAGAACACGGACCACTCGGTCGAACGGATCGCGCGCCAGGCAGGGTTCGGCTCGCCGACGGCGTTCCGGGAGCGGTTCCGCAAGGTGGTGGGCACCACGCCGTACGCGTACCGCACGGCGTTCCACCTGAAGACGAACGCCCCGGCGGCCCGTCCATAGGCCACCGGGGCGGTACCCGGCCGTGTGCCGGGCCTCACACGATGTCAGCCGACCAGCGTCAAGCCGTTCTCCCCGTCCGCCTCCGCGGCCTCGGACCGCCCCTTGGTGAGCAGCAGGGCGTCGGCCTTGGCGATGGCGTCGTGGATGACGGACGTCCCCATCATCACGCACAGCGTGTAGCTGACGTCCTCAAGCTGGCGTGCCGCCGTCGGCACGTGCCTCTCCGCCTGAGCGATCCTCAGCGACGCGTACCGCGTCAGCAACTCCCTGACGACCTTGTGGTCCGGTACGAGCACGTAGCGCCCCTCTCTCTGTTTTTCGCTCCGTATGCCCGAACCACGCGGAAACATTCACATGTTTTACTCACGCGGGGTGGAAATGACTGGAATTGATCGGTCTGTTGTCACCGGGGGATGAAACCTCATGGCGAAGGACTCAACTCCCCCACACAGAACGGTGATTCACCCGGCACCTCCACGCCTCACTGCCATAGTCGACAGCCCCTCCGGAGGTGGTTGTGAGCACAGAGGTGAGCGGGAGCACAGGGGAACGCGTCGCCGGCCTGGCAGCACGCAGGGACCGGGCGGTGGCTCCGGGCGGGCCGCGCAGACGCGGGGAGTTCTCGGCCCGGGAGCGGATCGAACGGCTCGTGGACAAGGACTCCTTCACCGAGACCGGCTTGTTCGTGCGGGCCCGGCCCGCCGGGCAGGACGCCCGCCGCCCCTACGGCGACGGGGTGGTCACCGGGTACGGCACGGTCGACGGCCGCCCGGTGTGCGTGTTCGCCCAGGACTCCACGGTGTTCGGCGGCAGCATGGGCGAGGCCTTCGGGGAGAAGACCGTCGCCCTGATGGATCTCGCCCTGAAGACCGGCTGCCCGGTGATCGGCCTGAACGACTCCGGCGGCGCCCGCATCCAGGAGGGCGTCGCCGCCCTCGCCCTCTACGCCGAGCTGGTGCGCCGCAACGTCAAGGCGTCCGGGGTGATCCCGCAGATCTCGGTCGTCCTGGGGCCGTGCGCGGGCGGTGCCGCCTACTCCCCGGCGATCACCGACTTCACGGTGATGGTGGACGGCGCCTCGCACATGTTCGTCACCGGCCCCGACGTCATCGAGACGGTCACCGGCGAGCGCACCACCGCCGAGGAACTGGGCGGCGCCCGCACCAGCAACACCGTCAACGGCAACGCCCACTTCCTGGCCGTCGACGAGGAGGACGCCCTCGACACGGTGCGCGACCTGCTGTCGTACCTCCCGGCCAACAACCTGGAACGGCCACCGGAGTACGCACCCGGGCACGCTCCGACCGGGGCAGCGCTCGACGAGGTCGTCCCGGACCGGCTCGGCGAGGCCTACGACATGCGGGACATCCTGCACGCGGTCGTCGACGACGGCGAACTGCTCCAGGTGCAGGAGCTGTTCGCGCCGAACATCATCTGCGCCCTGGCCCGGGTCGAGGGCCGCTCGGTGGGCGTCGTCGCCAACCAGCCGCTGCGCGCCGCCGGAGTCCTCGACATCGACGCGTCGGAGAAGGCGGCACGGTTCGTACGGTTCTGCGACGCGTTCGGCATCCCGCTGCTGACCTTCGCCGATGTGCCCGGGTATCTGTCCGGGGTACGGCAGGAGCAGGCCGGGATCATCCGGCGCGGAGCGAAGCTGCTGTACGCCTACGCCGAGGCGACGGTGCCCAAGGTCACGGTGGTGGTGCGCAAGGCCTACGGCGGCGGATACGCGGTGATGGGCTCCAAGCATCTGGGGGCCGACGTCAACCTCGCCTGGCCCACCGCCCGTATCGCCGTCATGGGCGCCGAGGGGGCCGTGGGCGTGCTGCACCGGCGCGAACTCGCCGCGTCCGACGACCCGGAGGCGCTGCGCGCCCGCCTTCTCGACGCGTACGAGCGCACCCACGGCACTCCCTATCTCGCCGCCGAGCGCGGCTATGTCGACGCCGTCATCGCGCCGCGCGAGACCCGGGAGCAGGTCTGCCGCGCGCTGCGCGCCCTGCGCGGCAAACGCGCGCCGATGCCGGAACGACGGCACGGCAACATCCCGCTCTGACCTCGCCCTTTCGACTCTTAGGCCGATGCTCGCCGTGAGGAGCCCCGTCTATGGACAGCCGCCGCCCCCCGCTCGCGCCCGCGTGCCCGACGCTGCCGGAGTACGTGTGGCACTGGGCCGAGACCACTCCGGACCGCCGGGCGTTCACCTTCGTCGAGCATCCGGCACAGCACTCGCGCGGCGTCCACCGCACCCTGACCTGGCGCCGTCTGGACGTACGGGTGCGAGCACTGGCGGCGCGCCTCGCCGAGCGGGCCGGGCCCGGGGACCGGGTCGCACTGCTGTGTCCGCAGGGCACGGAGTACGTGACCGCCTTCCTCGCGGCGCTGGCCGCCGGGCTGGTCGCCGTACCGCTGTATCCGCCGGACCTGCCCGGGCACGCGGACCGGCTGGCGGGCGTGCTGGCGGATGCCCGTCCCTCGGTGGTCGTGACCACGAGCCGGGTCCAGGACGAGGTGCGGGACTTCCTCGGCTGCGACGGGCCGCGGATCGTCCTGGCGGACCAGGTGCCCGACGGCGCCGCCCGCGACTGGCGGCCCGTCGCGCCGGACGCCGGGGCGACCGCCTATCTCCAGTACACCTCCGGTTCGACCCGCGCCCCGGCGGGCGTGGAGATCAGCCACGGCAACGTGGTCGCCAACGCCGGCCAGGCGCTGACCGCCTACGGTGCCGACGCCCGCGCGCTGACCTGTGTGGGCTGGCTGCCGCTCTACCACGACATGGGGCTGGTGCTCAGCGTCGCGGCCCCGGTGACGCGCGGCCTCCTGTCGGTCCTCATGGACCCGGCCGCGTTCCTGCACGAGCCGGTGCGCTGGCTGCGGCTGCTCGCCGCGCATCCGGACGTCGTGAGCGCCGCGCCCAACTTCGCCTACGACTACTGCGTCGCGACCGTGACCGACGAGCAGAAGGAGGGCCTGCGGCTCGACAGGGTCACCGCGCTCATCAACGGCAGCGAGCCGGTCCGCCCGGGCACGGCCGACCGTTTCCACGCGGCGTTCGCCGGCCAGGGCCTGGCGCCGGAGACGCACTGTCCGTCGTACGGCCTGGCCGAGGCCACCGTGTTCGTCTGCGCGGCCCGGCCGGGTGAGCCGCTCACCCGGTTCGCGCTCGACCGTGACGCCCTGGCGGCCGGGAAGGCCCTGCCCGCGCGGCCGGACGATCCCCGGGCCGTGCTGCTGGCGGGCTGTGGCACTCCGGCGGGGCAGCGGGTCCGGGTCGCCGACCCGGTGACGCGGACCCTGTTGCCGGAGGGCGAGGTCGGCGAGGTCTGGGTGCAGGGGCCGAACGTGGGACGCGGCTACTGGAACCGGGGGCCGGGGGATGTGTTCGGTGCCGAGTTCGCGGACGCCGGGGCCGGCCCGGGCGGCTGGCTGCGGACGGGCGATCTGGGGACGGTGCTGGAGGGGCAGCTGGTCGTCACGGGGCGGCTGAAGGACCTGATCATCGTGGACGGCCGCAACCACTATCCGCAGGACGTCGAGGCGACGGCCCAGGACGCGGACCCGGCGGTGCGCCGGGACCGGCTTGCGGCGTTCGCCGTGCCGGGCGGCGCCGGTGAGGGGGTGGTGGTCGTGGCGGAGCACGCGCGCACCGCGCGCCTCGCCGAGCTCGACGTACCGGCGGTGGTGCGTGCCATGCGCGGTGCCGTCTCCGCCCGGCACGGGTTGCGGCTCGCCGACGTCGTCATGGTGCCGCCGGGTACGGTGCCGCGTACCTCCAGCGGCAAGGTGTCGCGGGCGCTGACCCGGGCCCGGTATCTGGAGGGCGCGTACGGCGGCCGGGCCCGGGCGGCGACGGCGGGTGCCGCGGGATGAGGCCCGTCGACGAGGACGCGCTGCGCCGGCTCATCGCCGAGCGGCTGGCGGCCTGGTGCGGCTCGTCCCCCGAGGCCGTCCCGATGGACCGGCCCCTGGCCGACCTCGGCATGTCCTCACGGGACGCGGTCGCCCTGGCCGGTGAGCTGTCCCGGGCCACGGGGCGGGAACTGCCGCCGACCCTGCTGTGGGAGACGCCGACCGGAGAGGCACTGGTGGCGCGGCTGTGCGACGCGGGACCCTCGCAGGCCCAGACGGTCGCCCGAGCCGGGCCGCCGGACAGTACGGCCGAGCCGGTCGCGGTCGTCGGAGTCGGCTGCCGCCTGCCCGGCGGGGTGCACGGCCCGGAGGACTACTGGCGGCTGCTCACCGAGGGCGTCGACGCGATCCGGCGCGTCCCGGAGGACCGCTGGCGCGACTTCACCGCCTTCCCGCCCGCGGACGCGCACCCGTACGGCGGCTACCTCGCCGACATCGCCGGGTTCGACGCGGACTTCTTCCGCATCACCCCGCGCGAGGCCGCCGTGATGGACCCCCAGCAGCGGATCCTGCTGGAGGTCGTGCACGAGGCGCTCGACCACGCCGCCGTACCGGCCGGGTCCCTGGCGGGCACCGCCACCGGCGTGTTCGTCGGTGTCTCCGCCCCTGAGTACGGGCAGCTCACCGGCGCCGACCCGGCCGCGGTCGACCCCTGGGCGCCGGCCGGGGGCGCCCTGAGCGTCGCCGCCGGGCGGCTCTCCTATGTCCTGGACGCCCGGGGTCCGAGCATGGCCGTCGACACGGCCTGCTCGTCCTCGCTGGTCGCCGTGCACCACGCCTGTGTCAGCCTGCGCACGGGCGAGAGCGACACGGCGATCGCCGCCGGGGTCAACCTGCTGCTCTCACCGGCCGTCTCGGTCGCCTTCCGGCGCGCGGGGGCCCTCGCGCCGGACGGGCGGTGCAAGCCGTTCTCGGCGTCCGCGGACGGCATCGGGCGCGGCGAGGGCTGCGCCGCCGTGATCCTCAAGCGGCTGTCCGACGCCGAGCGGGACGGCGACCGCGTCCTGGCCGTCGTCCGCGCCACCGCCGTCAACTCCGACGGCCGCTCGAACGGACTCATGGCACCCAACCCGGCCGCGCAGCAGGCGCTGCTGCGGAGCGCGTACGCACGGGCGGAGCTCGCCACGGAGCACGTCGACTACGTCGAGGCGCACGGCACCGGCACCCCGCTGGGCGACCCGATCGAGGCGGGCGCGCTCGGCGCCGTGCTCGGCACTGGCCGTGACCCGGACCAGCCGCTGCTGCTGGGGTCCGTCAAGGGCAACCTCGGTCATCTGGAGTCGGCCGCCGGCATCGCGGGCCTGGTGAAGACCGTGCTGGCCCTGCATCACGACAGCATCCCGCCCTCGCTGCACTGTGCACAGGGCAGTTCCCTCACCGATGACCGGCTGCGGGTGGTGACCGAGCCGGAGCCCTGGCCGCGCTACGGCGGCACCGCTGTCGCGGGCGTCTCCGGGTTCGGCTTCGGCGGCACCAACGCGCATGTGGTGCTGGAGGAGGGGCCGCCCGGCCTGGTCCCGGCCCGGTCGGCCGAGGAACCCGCGGCCCGCCTGCACCTGCTCTCGGACCTCGACGCCGAGCGTCTGGGCGACACGGCGGGCAGACTGGCCGACTGGCTGCGCGACAGCGCCGCGCACCCCGCCGACGTGGCCCGGACCCTGGCGGGGCGCACGGGCCGGGGCCCCGTACGGGCCGCCGTGGTCGCCCGGAATCGTGCCGAACTGGCCGATGTTCTGGGGGCGTTGGCGACCGGGCAGCCGGAGGCGCGGGTGGTGACCGGTGACCGCGACCGCGTCGGGCCCGGCCCGGTGTGGGTCTTCTCCGGATACGGCAGCCAGTGGCCGGGCATGGGCAGGCGGCTGCTGGCCGAGGAACCCGCGTTCGCCGCCGCCGTCGAGAAACTCGACCCGCACATCGCCCCGGAGTGCGGCCTGTCCCTGTACGACCGTCTGTCGTCCGGTGCCGGTCTCGACCGCCTGGAGGTCGCCCAGCCCGTCCTGTTCGGGCTGCAGTTGGCCCTCGCCGAGCTGTGGCGTTCCTACGGGGTGGAGCCCGCCGCGGTGATCGGCCACTCCATGGGCGAGGTGGCGGCGGCCGTGTGCGCGGGAGCGCTGGACGTGGCGGAGGGGTCGCGGGTCATCGCCGTACGGGCCCGGCTGCTGAGCGGGCTGGTCGGCGGCGCGATGGCCGTGGTGGACCTGGACGACGCCGAACTGGACTCGCTGGGGCGGGACTTCCCGGGTGTGCATGTCGCCGTCCACTCCTCGCCCCGGCAGAAGGTCGTCACCGGAGAGGAGGCCGCGGTGGCCGCGCTCGTGCGCCGGCTGGAGGGGCAGGGCCGGGCGGCGCGGGCCATGCGGGTCGTCGGTGCCGGGCACTCGCCCCAGGTGGACCCGCTGCTGCCGGAGCTCGTCGACGCGCTGGCCGGTGTCCGGGTGCGGCGGCCACGGGTCCCCGTCTACTCCACCGTCCTGGACGACCCGCGCGGCGACTGCGTGTTCGACGCGGAGCACTGGGCGGCCAACCTGCGGCGGCCCGTGCGGCTGGACCGGGCGCTCGCCTCGGCGGCGGCCGACGGCCACACGGCGTTCGTCGAGATCTCACCCCACCCGGTCCTGACGGGGGCCGTCGCCGACACCGTGCCCGGCGCCCTCGCCCTGGCCACCCTGCGCCGGGACGCCGACGGTTCGGAGGCGTTCGCGGGACAGCTCGGCGCCCTGTACGTGGCGGGCGGGCGGCTGCCCGTGCCGCCCGGCCGGGTCGTCGACCTGCCCCGGCCCCGCTGGCGGCACGTACGGCACTGGTGGACGGACGGCCGGGCACACGCCGAGCCGGTCACGGTCGAACCTCAGGTCGAAGTCGCTGAGCCCGCTTCGGTCCTGGCCCGGCTGACCCGGCACATCGCCGCCGTCACCGGCCACTCGCCCGCCCGTGTCGCCCCGGGCACCGCTCTGGCCGACCTGGGCCTGGACTCGCTGATGGCCGTCCGCGTCCGTACCGCGGTGGAGCGCGAGTTCGGCGTCGCGCTGCCCCTGCGGGACCTGTTCGCCGCCGTCACCGTCGAGGACGCCGCCGCCCGGATCGGGCAGGCCCTCCCCCGCGCGGACACCCCGCTGCGCCCGCTGCGTGCCACCGGCTCGCGGCCCCCGCTGTTCCTCGTCCATGCCGCAGGCGGCCCGGTCGCCGTCTACCGCGCGCTCGCCGAACGGCTCGGGGACGACCAGCCGGTGCACGGGCTGGAGCGGATCGAGGAGGCCCGGACCGTGCCGGAGAAGGCGCGGCGCTACGCCGAGGCGATCGACGCCGCTCACCCCGGCGGGCCTTGTGTGCTGGGCGGCTGGTCCTTCGGCGGCTTCGTCGCCCAGGAGACCGCGCGGCAGCTGACCGCCGCCGGGCGGGAGGTGCGGCTGGTCGTGCTCATCGACTCCGTACGCCCTCTCCCCCGGCCGGGGCTGACGCCCGCCGATCGGATCCGGGCGCATTTCGAGGGCTTCGCCCGCCACGTCGCCGACACCTACGGCGTGCGGCTGGAGTTGCCGTACGACGACCTGGTGGCCATGGACGACGACGGGGCCCGTATCGGCCTCGCGCTGCGGGCGCTGCGCGAGGCCGTCGGCGTGCCGCCCGCCGCGCTGGAGCACCAGCGGGCCTCCTACCTGGACCTGGGCATCGGGGAGTCGCACCGGCCCGGCGCCTACGACGGGCCGGTCGTCCTCTACCGGGCCACCGAGCCCGCGCCGCACACCGTGCGCGACCCGGCGTACGAGCGGGACGACGAGGCGCTGGGCTGGGACGAGGTGTGCCCGCGCCTGGAGGCCGTGCCGGTGCCCGGTCACCATCTGTCGCTGCTCGACCCGCCGCACGTCGACGAGATCGCCGCCCATCTGAGCCGGGTGCTCGCCGAGCGGGCCCCCTGAAACCGGAATCCCGAGGAGCCGCCATGTCCGACCTGTCGCCGCAGCCCGCCGCCGGAGTGTCCCGGCGCACCGTCGCCAGAGCGACGGCCGCCGCCGGCCTCGCCGCCCTGTTCGGGGCCGCGAGCGGCACGGCCCGTGCCGGGGCGGCCACCCGGCTCGGGCCGCGCACCCTCGACGTGTCCGTGCCCTCCCCCGCGCTCGGCCGCAGCGCGCCCGTCCGGCTGATCCTGCCGTCGGACTTCGGCACCCGGCCGGAGCGCAAGTATCCCGTGCTGTATCTGCTGCACGGCGCCCATGACGACTACACGTCCTGGACCCGCGAGACGGACATCGAGGCCTTCACCGAGGGCCGCGGCCTGATCGTGGCGATGCCGGACGCCGGCCCCACCGGCATCCCCACGGTCTGGCGCGGCGGCCCCGACTACGAGACCTTCCAGGTCGAGGAGGTGCCGGCGCTGCTCGCCCGGGACTACCGGGCCTCCGGAGTGCGGGCGGTCGCCGGGGTCTCCACGGGCGGCTACGGCGCGATGGCCCACGCGGCCCGCCACCCGGGCGTGTTCAGGGCCGCGGCCTCCTACAGCGGCATCCTCGACACCACGGCCCCCGGTGTTCCCGCCATCATGGACGCCATCGTGGCCCGGGAGAACCTGCCGGCCGCGTCCCTGTGGGGCAATCCGGTGTTCAACCTCCTGACCTGGCGGGACTTCAACCCGCGCGCCCGCGCCACCGGGCTGCGCGGCACCGCCCTGTATGTCTCGCAGGGCAGCGGTGTGGGCGGCGGCGGCGGCGATCCGCTGCCCGGGATTCTGGAGAGCGCCCTGTGGCCCTCGACCCAGGGTTTCGCCCGCACCCTGGCCCTCATGGGTGTCCCGGCCACCACGCACTTCTACGGGGGAGGCGGACACGACTGGGCCCACTGGAAGCCGGAGTTCACAGCCTCGTGGCCGATCCTCGCCCGTGCGCTGGGCGTCCCCGAGTGACGGAGGTGCCGTCGGGGCACGGAACGGAGCGGAGGGGACGTCCGTCCAACACAGGACTTCCCACTCGTCCCACCGGCAACAGCCCGCGGGTGAGCCGCTTCCGGTCGAAAGGAGTGTCCGTGATGGCCGTGCCCACCCCGCACAGCGTGCCGGACCGCCCCGGCACGCCGCCGGTGCCGCCCGAGCTCGCGGAGCTGCTGCGCGCCCAACTGGCGTCCGTCGCCGACCTGGTGGAGGAAGAGGTCTGCCGTCAGGTTCCCGAGTACGCGCGTCCCGCAGACGGGACGTACCGCAGGAACCTGCGGTCCGGGGTGGTGCAGGCGCTCACCCTGTTCGTCGACCACATCGCCGATCCCCGCGACGACGGGGGCGCGATCGCGGCGACGTACTACGAACTGGGGCGCGGCGAGGCCCTGGAGGGCCGCAGCCTGGACGCGTTGCAGTCCGCGCTGCGGGTGGGCGGGCTGCACGCCTGGCGGCTGATGGGCTCCACGGCGGAGCAGCTCGGCCTCGACTCCGCTGCCGTCGCCGCGCTCGGTGAGCTGGCGTTCCGGACCGTGCACGAGGTCGCCCAGGCGGCCGCGGCCGGCTACGCGGAGGCCCAGCTACGCAGCACGGACGAGTTGGAGCGCCGCCGCAGGCGGTTGCTCGACCTGCTGCTGGAGGACGGCCCGGTGACGTTGGAGGCCGTGCAGGATCTGGCTCACGGCGCGCGCTGGCCGGTGCCCCGGACGGTCGCCGTGGTGGCGCTCGCGGCGGCGCCGGACCGGCGGGAGGAGGACCGGCCGCTGGCGGCGGCGGGCGCGCTGGTGGACATGGAGTCCCGGCCGCCGCGCATGCTGGTGCCCGACCCGGAGGGCTCCGGGCGCTTCGGCCGGGCGTTCACGCTCGCCCTGCGCGGCCGGCCCGCCGCGATCGGCCCGACGGTGGCGGTCACCGAGGCCGCGCGGTCGCTGCGCCTGGCCACCCGGGCCCTCGGGCTGATGGGGCGTGGCATCCTGTCCCGCCAGGGCGTGGAGCACTGCTCCGACCATCTGTCGACCCTGCTGCTGTACGGCGACGAGCCGCTGCTGGAGCGGCTCCAGTCACGGGTCCTGGCGCCGCTCGACACGGTCTCGGCGGGGCAGCGCGAGCGCCTCGCCGAGACACTGCTGGCCTGGCTGCTCAGCGGCAGCAACGTGCCGGACGTCGCCGCCCGGCTGCACATCCATCCGCAGACGGTCCGCTACCGCCTGCGCCAGCTGGAGAAGCTCTTCGGGGACGCCCTGCACGATCCGGACACCCGCCTCGACCTCATTCTCGCGTTGCGCGCGGAATCCCTGTACACACGGCAGAACTGACTCCAGCATTCAGCGGCGTACTCAACCGGCGACAAAAAACAGCAGAGATTCCATAATCCCGTCCATAACTCCCGACGAGGGAAAGCGAATACGTTCGGGCCGTCCTTTTTCGCAGGCGCTTCACGCGCCTCACCCGCGGAGGATCCCCCATGCGTATCCGTTTGTGTCTCGCCGCGCTCTCGCTGGCCGGCGGCGCCGGGCTCGCCACCCTCTCGGCTCCCCCGGCCTCGGCCGCGGCCTGCTCCGACGTGGAACTCGTCTCGGCACGCGGCACCTTCGAGCCCGGGACGCTCGGCTTCATCGTCGGCGACCCGGTGCTTTCCGCGCTGCAGAAGAAAGCAGCGGGCAAAACCCTGACCAGCTACAAGGTGAATTACCCCGCCGACCTCTCCCCGACGTCCGCGGCGCAGGGCAATCTGGACCTGGTGAACCATGTGAAGAGCCAGGCCGCGGCCTGCCCGAACCAGAAGTTCGTTCTCGTCGGCTATTCGCAGGGCGCGAACGTCGTCGACAACTCGATCGGCATCAGCAGCGCCGGCGCGGTGGTCGGCAGCCCCATCGTGGCCACGCTGCCCGCCGCGGTCGAGCCGAAGGTCTCCGCGGTGCTGCTGTTCGGCAACCCGATCCGGGCCCTCGGCAAGAGCGTCACCGGCACCTACCAGAGCCGCACCCTGGACCTCTGCGCCCAGGGCGACCCCGTCTGCGAGAACGGCGGCGGTGACGTCGGGGCACATCTGAGCTACCGCGACGACGCCGAGGCGGCCGCCACGTTCGCCGCGGCCAGGCTCTAGTCCCGGCAGCAGGCCCAAGGGGCCCGGGAGGTCTCCTCCCGGGCCCGTTCCGGTGTCTAGCGGGGTGATCGGGCGAACCCGGCGAGGCTGGTGGAGACGATCTCGGGCCCGCCGTCGTTCTGCGCGGGCGCGGCGGTCAGCACGTCGAGGTGCTGGTAGCCGTCGGCGACCACGGGACGCAGCTCGGGCGGCACCCGGCCTGCCAGCAGTCCCTCACCGGCGAGGACGGTGAGCACCGGGTTGGCGGTGAGCCCTCCCGGGTGGACGACGAGCTTCTTGACCTGTGGCGAGGTGGAGAGCTGGATGTCCGTGACCAGCTTGGTCGGGAAGTACTGCTCGGTGAAGTCCAACGGCTGCTCGGCGAGGCTGCGGGCCAGTTGCCGGATGTCGGTGACCTCCTCGCCCGCACCGGTGAACGGCGTGCCGTCGGCCGACCGGTAGCCGGGGTCGTCGGGGTCGCCGACGCGGTCGTAGTCGCGCCAGGTGTAGAGCGGACCCTGCGGGCGGTCCGGGATGGCCTTGTACGCGGTGCCGTACAGTCCGGGCTGCCCCACCCCGCCATTGGCCACCGGGAAGCTCTTGTCGGCGATGGGCCCGCCGTCGAAGAAGCCGACGCTGGTCTGCAGGAACGCCAGCGGCACGGAGTTGTCGTCCAGCAGCGCCCCGAGCACCGCCCCGTTGGTGAGCCGGAAGTCCTTCACGGACGGCGAGCCGCTGAGGAACGCGGCGGTGTCCTTGGCGAACAGGAAGCGGTTGGTGGCCTCGATGTTGAGGTTGGAGGGCAGATAGCCGGGCAGGTCGGCCTCACCGTCGAGATCCTTTAGGGCGCCCAGACCCGCGATGCCGAGCAGCGTCATGGTCTCGGGGTTGAGCAGCACCGGCGCGGACAGCGTGCGCGACAGCAGTCCGCTGTCCAGCCCGGCCTGGACCACGCCGTATCCGAGGCCGATGTCGGGCAGGTTGGTGTCGTCGGGCAGGTTGCCGCTGAGGTCGGCGAGCGAGGTGGAGACGGTCGTGTCGAGGGCGAAGTAGCCGGCGCACTGGTTGTACCCGGCGTCGGCCGTGGTACCCGGGTTTCCGTCGAAGTCGGCGGCAGCGAAGTAGCCGGTGACGACCCCGCCCAGCGAGTGCCCGCCGCACAGCACCTTCCGCTTGCGCTGGCCCTGGTCGGGCAACTCGGCGGTGAGCAGGCCGTACTGGTCCCGTACGGTCTGCTCGATCCCGAGCTTCGCCATCCAGCCCAGTTCACCGTTGTCCGCGTAGCCGCCGAAGGTCCGGCCGTCGACCTGCTTGCCCCGGTAGTAGTAGTCGACGGCGCTGTGCTGGTCGCCGGAGGCGATGCCCGTGCGGTCCTCCAGGCAGTTGGAGCGCCGGTCCAGCGCCCAGAACTCGATGTGCGCGCCTCGCTCCGCGGCCCTGGCGACGGTGTTGCGGGCTACGCTGTCGAACGCCCCGGCTCCTTCCAGGATGCCGGGCTGGGCGACGAGGATCCGGTCCGCGCCGGCCGACTCGGCCGGCCCTTCGGCCGAGCGGTAGCGCAGATACGACAGCCAGTCGCACGCGGCCGGACGAGGCCCGGCCGACTCCGGCAGCGGCACCTTCACCCGTACGACCGACTCGGTCACCCCGGTGACGGGGGAGGTCGACTCGACCGGCGTCTCGGTCCGCGCCCCGTCGGCCCGGGCACCCGGGGCGGCGGCCGTGAGTGTCCCGGCGGTCAGCAGTACCGCGAGCGCTGCACCGCGCCATTTCCCTCTGTACGCAAGGTTCATGTCCATGCCACGGACGCTAGGGCGGCGGCACGGCCGCTCTCAGGGAGTGCTGATGAGAACTCAGCTTCCGGACGGCGGCTTGTCACCGGCGCACAGCGCGCCCGGGCCCCGGCGCGAGAGGAGGTCCGTACCGCTTCTGGACGCCACCGAGCTGCGGACCGGTCGTTTCGGGAGCATGGTGGGGCTATGGACGGTCAACCCCCTGTGGTCGTGCAGCCGCCCGCGACGGACGGCGGACGACTGGTGACCATCCACGGCGAGCGCATGGGCGTCGCCTACAGCCTCTTCGACGTACTGGACCTGCTGCACCGCGAGGGCCTGCCCACGGCCGACACGGCCGTCGACGACACCGAGCTGATCGAGTGGCAGGGCGGCGGCCCCTACGACTGGAACAACGGGGCGTCCGACGAGGCGTGAGCCTGCTCAGGCAGGGCCCGGATCCTTGTCCGGCCCGGCCTCGGCCAACCCGTCGAGGCGGTCTCGCTGGGCGGGCGTCAGGGCGAGGTCCGCAGCGGCGAGGTTCTCCTCCAGGTGCGCGATCCGGGCCGTCCCGGGGATCGGCAGCACGACCGGCGCACGGTCGAGGAGCCAGGCGAGCGCGACCTGCGTGGGCGTCGCCCCCAGGTCGGCCGCCACGGCGGCGATCTCCGCCTCGGCCCCGGCCTTCCCCCACGCCACGGGCCGCCACGGCAGGAAGGCGATACCGGCCGCCGCACACGCCGCGAGAACGGGCTCATGCTCCCGGTCGAGGAGGTTGTAGCGGTTCTGCACGCTCACGACGTCGACGATCTCCCGGGCCTCGGCCAGCTCGGCGACGGTGACCTCCGACAGCCCGATCCGTCCGACCAGACCCTCGGCCTGAAGCTCCCGCAGCGTGCCGAGCTGGTCGGCGAGCGGCGTGTCGGGGTCGATGCGGTGCAGCTGGAGCAGTTCGATCCGCTCGACCCGCAGCCGGCGCAGGGCCGCCTCGACCTGGTCGCGCAGGATCTCGGGCCGTCCGTCGAACTTCCACTCGCCTCCCGGGCCGGTACGCGCGACACCGACCTTGGTGGTGATCAGCAGCCCCTCCGGATAGGGGTGCAGCGCCTCGGCGAGCAGTTCCTCGTTGGCTCCCCCGCCGTACAGGTGAGCCGTGTCGATCAGGGTGACGCCCAGCTCCACGGCCCGCCGGGCGACCGCGAGGGCGTTCTCCCGTTCCGGCCCGGGCTCGGTCGGCAGGTGCATGGCTCCGAAGCCGAGCCGGCATACGTCCAGATCCCCGCCGATGCGGAAGGTGGTCGATGTCATGAGCCTCTCCGTCCCCCTCTGCTCAAAGGCCAACGCTAACAACTCGGTTGACGCCCACCGCGGCCTTTTCGGCGCCGCCTCGTATCCCGCTCCCCGCCCTCTGCGCGACGCGCTCGGCGAGCCATTGTCAGTGCCCGGCGCTACGCTGCGCGCAAATGACCCTTTTGCCCCTCCGGGAGGTTCACATGGTCACGCGCCTCAATCCGTACCTCACCTTCAACGGCGAAGCCCGGCAGGCGATGGAGTTCTACAAGGAGGTCTTCGGCGGCAACCTCACCCTCAACAGCTACGGCGACTTCGGCCAGGCCGACGCCCCGAACGCCGACAAGATCATGCACGGCATGCTGGAAACCACCAGCGGCTTCACCCTGATGGGCGCCGACAACCCGCCGGGCATGGAATCCGCGCCGGGCAACCCCTTCTCCGTGAGCCTGAGCGGCGACGACGACGCCGAGCTGCGCGGCTACTGGGAGAAGCTGTCCGCGGGCGGCTCGGTGTCGGTGCCGCTGGAGAAGCAGATGTGGGGAGACGAGTTCGGCATGTGCACGGACCGTTTCGGCACCCCGTGGATGGTCAACATCGGCGCATCCGGGAGCTGAGCGGAACCGACCGGGACGGTCCAGGACCGTCCACCCCGGGCCGCCCGTGCGCGCCGTCCCCAGACCGGCGCGCACGGGCGGCTCCGCTGCGCCGCCACCTCCGCTTTGTTGGTACGTCCTGACAAAGCTGTTGACATCCCCAGAAGGCGGTCGCATAGTACCTGCCACTAGAGCGCGCTAGTAACGCGCTCCAGCACCGCCCCGGACATCCGTCCACCACCCGCCTCCCCCGACCGGGCGCGGCACTCCCTCCCCGCACAGTGAGGTGCACCCGACATGCGCAGACACCACAGACCCGCCGCCCTGACCGCCGCCGCCCTCGTGGGCGCGCTGCTCGCCGCCGGCTGCTCCAGCGGCTCCGGCGGGAAGCAGTCCGAGGCCGGCGGTACGGACGCCGTGGCCGGCAAGGCCACCACCCCGCGGATGACCGTCGCCGTGATCACCCACGCGGCGCCGGGCGACACCTTCTGGGACCTGATCCGCAAGGGCGCGCAGGCCGCTGCCGCGAAGGACAACATCAAGGTCGTCTACTCCAGCGACCCCGTCGCGGGGAACCAGGCCAACCTGGTGCAGAACGCCATCGACCAGAAGGTCGACGGCATCGCGCTCACCGCGGCCAAGCCGGACGCCATGAAGGGCGCGGTGGCCAAGGCCAGGGCGGCCGGCATCCCCGTCGCCGGCTTCAACTCCGGCCTGGACGACTGGAAGGAACTCGGCATGCTCGAGTACTTCGGCCAGGACGAGAACATCGCCGGCCAGGCCTTCGGCGAGCGCCTCAACCAGCTGGGGGCCGAGCACGCCGTCTGCGTGATCCAGGAGCAGGGCCAGGTCGCGCTGGAAGCACGCTGCGCCGGCCTGAAGAAGGGCTTCAAGGGCACCACGGAGAACCTGTACGTCAACGGCACCGACATGCCCTCCGTGAAGTCGACCCTGACCGCCAAGCTCCAGAAGGACTCCACCATCGACCAGGTGGTCACGCTCGGTGCCCCCATCGCCCTGACCGCCGTGCAGTCGGTACGGGACGCGGGCAGCGAGGCCGAGGTCGCCACCTTCGACCTCAACAAGGACCTCGTCACCGCCGTCCAGGACGGCGACATCGAGTTCGCCGTCGACCAGCAGCCCTACCTCCAGGGCTATCTCGCCGTCGACGCGCTGTGGCTGTACAGGACGAACGGCAACATCAGCGGCGGGGGCACGGCTCCCGTACTCACCGGGCCCGCGTTCATCACGAAGGACAACGCCGACACCGTCGCGGAGTTCGCGAAGAAGGGGACGCGCTAGGTGTATTGACCCGCAGGGTTGTTCACGCGGCTGATGGGTGGCTGGCCGCCGGTTGCGGAGTGGCAGCGGTGGTGGTTGTAGGTGTGCAGGAAGTCTGTCAGAGCTGCTGTCCGCTCGGTGCGACCTGGCTGCTGGCCCACCCCCGCTTCCACCTGCACTTCACACCCACCGGGTCGTCCTGGCTGAACCTGGTGGAGCGGTGGTTCGCCGAACTGACCAACAAGCGGATACGGCGAGGCGTCCACCGATCCGTGCATGCCCTGGAGACGGGCATCCGCAACTGGATCGCCGCCTGGAACACCGACCCCAAGCCCTACGTCTGGACGAAGACCGCAGACGAGATCCTCGAACGCCTCGCCAGCTATCTGAACAGAATTCCTGACTCAGAAGACTAGTACTCCAGTGCGGTTTCGTGATCTATCCAGCAGGTTCGTCAACAGACCGCCGTTGGTAGTGGCTGCGGCGGGCTGCGGCCTGGTGGCGTCTGCGCCACGTGGACCAGTGCAGCAGTCTGGCGGCGGTAAAGGCCGGTGGGACGAAGACAGCGACGAGCAGGTGGCGGATCTCTGGGACGCTCAGCGCGATCGGGTCGTGGGCTGCGGGCGGCCACCCGATGATCACTGTCGGGGTACTCCCGAATGTGCCCAGGCAGGTACGGGTGAATGTGCCCAGACGCAGGGCTCACACCACGGCATTTCGGGCTGATCTTCCGTCAACTTCCAGATGTGGGCGCTGGGCAGCTACGAAGTTGTTCTGGATGTGCAGTCCCAGCCCGCTCGGTCCGCCGGCTGCTTATCCTTGGGGCCATGTCTACCCAGCCTCCGGAGCTCCCTCCGCTCCCTGCTCCGTCAGGAGACCTCCGTGCCTCTCACGACGACCGGGAAGCAGTGGTAGAGCAGTTGCGCGACGCGGCAGCCGAGGGGCGCATCGATCTCGACGAGCTGGATTCACGCCTGGAGCAGGCTCTGACGTCCAGGACTCACGCCGAGTTGGCCGCCCTGACCGCCGACCTGCCGAGGCCGACGTCTCCCGGAGCCCGGCCGCCGCTGGTGCTCAAGGGCGGCGCCTTCGGCGTGTCTCAAGGCCCCGGGCGCTGGGAGGTGCCCGGACACGTGATCGCGCACGGGGGCGTGGGGGGTGTGAAGGTCGACTTCACCCGGGTCGAGTGCCGCCTCACGGAAGTGGCCGTAGAGGCGTACGGGGAGACCTCCGGTGTCACGATCGTCATCCCCGACTCCTGGGCCGCAGACCCCAGTGGCATGGACCCCGGCACCGGCGGCCTGACGGACGAGACCACTCCCGACCGGCTGCCGGGCACTCCGCTGATCCGGCTCACCGGGTCCGGCGGCATGGGTGGAGTGGTCATCCGCCACCCAAACCGCCGGGAACAGCGCAAGCTGGACAGCAACCCGACGCAGAGCTAGAACGCCCCAGCCAAGTCTGGGCACTTCCACCCGTACGCCGACGATCACGCGGTGGCCGTGCCCGTTCCCAGCCGGGTCCGCCACAAGATCGCGAAGTCAGACTGGAGTACTAGGGCGGGTATGGAAAGTGGATCGTCATCTCCCGGGCCTGAGTCGCGGTGAGCGGCGGCCACGCCGATTCGGCGACGTCGGGAAATGGGCTGTGAGGCTCACGGTCTCGGTGTCCTTGGGCAGGTCCAGGTGCTGCGTGCGCAATCGCGGGAGCACACCTCCGGGCCGCCGGGCAGCAGGCCCAGGTTGCGTAGGAACCGGACGCGGCCTCAGCACCAGGAGGAGCAGAACTCCAGGGGCCGACGGCCGGATGCGGGGCAGGGCTGGGTGCATACCAGCCAGTGACTCGGGTTGGCGACGGGCGCCAGGCACAGCAGGCCGCGTCCTTCACGGCCTTGAGCAGGGCGTGTCCCCAGTCCTCTCCTCGGTGGGGTTCGGTGACGAACAGGCAGTCCAGGTGGACGTAGGCAGTCGCCTGCCAGGTGGAGAACTCCCCGGAGTCCGGCGCGCTGGAAGGCGGCGTGGGCGGCGCACAGGTGGGCTGTCGCCGGCAGGTCGGCCGCGGTGGCCGGACGGATTACGTCGCCCGGCCGTGCGGTGTCCTTCAGCATGCGCATGAGATGCCCGAGCGCGGGGCGGTCAGGTCGTCGACAGGGCGCTGCTCGGCACCGGTGGCGGAGTCGTAGGCGAAGCCCTCGCGTGCCCAGTACTCGAAGCCGCCGAGCATCTCCTTGACGGGGTAGCCGAGGCGGGCGAAGGCCAGCGCCGCGCGGGTCGCGCCGTTGCAGCCTGGGCCCCAGCAGTAGGTGACCACGGTCTGGGCCGGGTCGATCAGTCGCGGTGCCAGGTCGGCGATCCGTGCGGTGGGGATGTGGAGGGCGCCGGGGATGTGCCCCTGGTCCCAGGCGGCATTGCCGCGGGTGTCGACCACCACGACGCCGGGTGAGCCGGATGCCAGATCGGCGTGGACGTCGGAGACGTCCGCCTCGAAGGCGAGACGGGCGGCGTAGTGGGCGGCGGCCTCGGCCGGGGCGGCGGCGGGCACGCTCAGGACGGCGCTGGTGATCTCGGCGGAAGCGGTGGCAGGCATGGGAGCACCTCTTGTTCCTGCTGGTCGGGACGGGGTCCGGTGGGCTGTGCCGGGTTTCCCCGGCCGACGACGGCTCCATCCTCTGATCGCTGGACCCGTCCCACGAGTGGCGTAAACGCCTGAAGTCGCCAAGATTCCGCCAGTCGTACGGAGTTGCCCTCACGGGTGCGCGAGGACGCGGGTGAACGTCTTGCGGTAGGCCGTCGGCGTCGTACGCATCTGGCGGGTGAAGTGGTGCCGGTACGTCGCGGTGCTGTCGAAGCCGACCGCGGCGGCGACCTCGTCCACGGTGCCCTCGCCGGACTCGAGCAGTGGCAGGCTGACAGCCACCCGCTGGGCGATGACCCAGCGCATGGGGCTCACGCCGTTGCGGCGGGTGAAGTGCCTCAAGTACGAGCGTTCCGACATGCACGCGGCCCGGGCCAGGGCGGCCACGGACAGAGGTGTGTGCAGCTGACGCAGCGCCCAGTTCATGCTCTGCGTGACGCCGTCGTCCTCGGGGCCGATCTCTCCCACCGCCGCCTCGATGAACTGGGCCTGCCCGCCTTCGCGGTGCGGCGGAACGACGAAACGGCGCGCCACCGCGTTGGCGACGGCCGCACCGTGATCAGCCCGGACCAGGTAGAGGCACAGGTCGATACCGGCCGCGCTGCCCGCGCTGGTGAAGACATCGCCGTTGTCGACGTACAGCACGTCGGGGTCGACCTCGATCCCGGGATGCCGTTCGGCAAGCGCGCGGGCATAGCGCCAGTGGGTGGTGGCGCGCCGGCCGTCCAGCAGGCCGGTCGCGGCCAGCACGAACGCCCCCGAGCAGATCGACACCAGGCGCGCCCCCCGCGCATGGGCCCGCAGCAGCGCCTCCACCAGGGTGGGCGAGACCTCCGCCCCGGCCTCGGCCGCCCCCGGCACGATCACCGTGTCCGCCGCGGCCAGTGCATCGAGCCCGTGCTCGGCGCGCAGCGTGAACCCGCCGACCGCCCGCAGATCCCGGCCGGGCTCCTCGGCGCACACCCGCAGCACGTACCAGGGCAGGTCTCCGAGCTCAGGCCGGGACAGGCCGAAGACCTCCACCACCACGCCCAGTTCGAAGGGCGCCATTCCGTCGAAGGCCAGTACAGCCACCACATGCGTCTTCGTCATGGCCGCATCTTAATGATCACCAAGATCCAGCCACGATGGCGGAGAGCCATGTGAGCCAGAATGATGGGATGGTCACGCTTGAGACTCCCCGTTTGATCCTGCGTCGCTGGCGCGAGGAAGACGTTGCGCCCATGGCTGCCGTCAACGCCGACCCCGAGGTCATGCGGTGGGTCCGTGACGGCAGCGTCCGTGACGAACAGCAGACTCGCTGCGGGGTCCAGGCATGGGAGAGCGAGTGGGAGTCACAGGGCTTCGACCTGTTCGCCGTGGAGATCCGGTCCACTGGCGAGCTGGCCGGGTTCACCGGCCATTCGGTGCCCGCCTTCCTGCCGGAGGTACTGCCGGCGGTTGAGGTCGGCTGGCGACAACCACTCGTTGATGGCGGCACCGAGGACGGTGGCCTGGCTCCAGCACCGCCCATTACTCATCCGTCAGGTCTCCACGCGCCACGAACCGAGATCATCTCCCGACCAAGATCTACTTTCGATCCACGCCCTGGTCGGCAAGGTCTGGGGAGAGCTGCATCGCCACGCGCCGAATCAGCTGCCGGGTCCGCGGCTTGTCGTTCCCCGCGCTGATTCCGAGGACATGGCGGCCCGACACCACCGTCGCGTGCGCCACGAGTTCGTCCTTCAGGCCCACTCGGTAGGTGTAGAGATGGACACCGCGCCGCGGCTGCGTGACCTCGGCTGTGTAGCACTTGCCCAGCCAGGACTTGCAGCCCCAGGGAATGGCGCTCGTCGCGTAGGTCCGGGCGGCCTTCGCGTCGGGTGCCACCCATCGGACGGTGACGGAGAAGATGTCCTCGTCTGATCCGGATGGCGTCGCGAAGCGGCAGACGCTCGGCCGGGGCAGTTTCGTGCCCAGCACGGTACGGCTCGACTCCACGGGCAGCTTGACGTAGCCCCGGCCGAGTTCCGAGAGAAGTCCGGCACCGACCAGTCCGCAAGCGTCCGGCCAGTCCGTCCGATTGGCTCCACCAAGCGCGACAGGATGCTCCGCGTCCACTCCGCGGTGGCCGGGCCGCAGGGCGGTGTAGCGGGTACCGTCCCTCTCTTCGCTCCGGACGATGAGCAGTTCTCCGCTCATCCCCACGTATGTCCCGGCCACCGGCCAGGGAACGGGGGCACTTCGCCTGCCCGCGAGGTCCGTCAGGCTGCTCGCGCCCGGCCCCCGAAGACGCGCGTCTCCGACCGACCAGCGCAGGTCTCCGGCGTACGCACCGGCGACGTCCGCGGAGCCGACGATCACCTCACTGCTCAGCTCGTCGCCGCCCAGGAGTTCCTGCGAGCGTTTCCACAGGGTTTTCCCGGTGTCCGACCGTACGGCGTGCAGGGTGCGGGACCGGAGCGCCCCGGAGTCCGGCTCCCCGTCGTAGTGGGACTCCGAGAGGTACACGACCCCGCGAGCCTCCGCCACAGGCCACAGTTCGGAGGTCCGGCCTGCCTTTCGCCGCAGGAGTTCCTCGCCCGACTCCGCGAAGACCCGCAGCTCCTTGTCGACGGTCACACCGATCGCATCACGAACCACGCTGAGCTGGATGCCGTCCCGCCAAGGCCCCGTCTTCTTCTTCCAGACGGTGTCTCCGTCCTCGGGGTCCACCACCTCGAGTTCCTCGGTCCGGCCCGGGCAACTGTCGAGCAGGACGATGCGATGCGCCGTCGTCCCGCCGTTGTAGCGAGAGGAGGGCAAGGGGTAATCGCCGGGCTCGGATTGCTCGCACGGTGCGAGTGCGGGCATCCGTTTGCTCCAGCGGACCGCTCCGGTTCGCGGCTCGAGCCCCACGAGCCGGCCGTCGGCCATCTCGACGACAGGCCCGGGAACCGTCAGAAGGGGCGCCGCCCTCAGCCAGTTGGCGTCCTTTTCCTGCCCGGCGACCGGGCTCGCGGTCCTGTGCCACAGTTTCCGACCGGTCGCGGGCTCGTAGGCGGTCAGTGAATTCCGTCTGTCGTATCCCTGTTCCACAGCGAGCAGCACTCCACCCGAGAAACCCATCGGCGTGAACTCCTTCGCGGGACTCCGCAGAGTGGAGAGGAGGCGGCCGTCACGCGTGTCCACGACACTCACCGTCCTGCCCTGCGGGATTGCCAGCATTCCGTCGTTCACCGGTGCGGGGCGGTTCGAAACGTCCAGCGCCCTTTCAGGGGTTCGAAAGGTCCAGGCCACTTCCAGTGTGTCGGGGCGTTCAAGCGGCTTTCTCGACGTGCCGCCGTCGCTGACCAACAGCACCAAGAGGCTGATGGTGAGGAGGATTCCGCACCCGGTGTGCCAGGCGATGCGAGCGTGCTGTGCGGGCATTTCGGCTCCCCGTTCCTCGATATCGGTCAGCATCCCTGTGCCGCGGGCAGCCATGGGCAGGGGCGGGGATCTTCGGCCTGGCGGTAGACGCCGCCGGGAGAACCCGCGTACACGGCCCCGTAGCGCGGGGCGAAGCCGGTCACCGCGTAGCGACCTCCTCGTGGGGCGGGAACCGGCAACGAGCCTTCTTTGCCGTTCCGCACGTAGCGGATGAACAGCCCGAATGCGCGAGAGCCGTTCCTGGCCAGGAAGGTCGCCGACAGATTGACCTGCTCTCCCGGCTTGAGCGTGATGACGCTTTCCTTGAAGTACGGCCGCGTGGATTTCCTCCCCGCGAGGAAGACGGGCTCCGGACGGTCCATGTCCGCGAACAGCTCGATCTTCGGCTCTCCCCCGGCGTTCGGTTCGCACAACAGCGTTCCGGAGAGCGGCTCGGCCGCACGGGGCGCCTTCGGCTTGATGTCGATCGACGTGATCGTCAGCGAATTCGAACCGCCCTCAAGCGTGAGGCCGACGTTCAGTTCGCCGACCCGCACCCCTTGGTTTCGCCGCAACACGGCATTCACGTCGCCGCCGGACACGAGTTCCGCGCGGTCCTCCGGCGAGGACACCCGACGTGCCAGAGCCGTGCAGCCCGCCTCGTTCTCCTGCCGGGCGGTCACGACGAAGGGTGCCACCGACGGATTCCCGGAGGACGCATCTGCCCCCGTCGCTGCGGGGCTCGGCTCCGACTCCCCGCTCAGACCCAGCGACTTGAGGGCGATCGCGGTCAGCACGGCACCGATCACGGGGACGCCCGCGCCGAGCCAGAGCAACCTCGTATGTCTCTTCCACCACGGCTCCGGAGTGTCCGGCGGCGTCGAGCGCTGTGTACGAGGACGCGTGCGCCCACGCAGAGTGGTCCGGTTCCTCAACTCTCCCCCATGAGCGACGAGTCCGTTCTGACCGCGAGTCAGCCGAAGCCGAGGGGAGGATCATAGGAGGGGGCGGCGCAGGTTGGCACCTCCTCCACCAACCTCACACAGCACCCTGGGTCTCGTGGTCCACGACGATCGCCCCGAGCCGGTACTGCGCCGGGACCGGGCCGCTCGGCTACTGCGCCGGGACCGGGCCGCTCGTCCCACGGATCACCAGCTTCGGATCCAGCACGGCCTCACGCGGCGGCAGTTCAGGGTTCTCCAACCGCTCGACGGCGAAGCGGACGGCGTGCTCGGCCATCAGGACCGCGTCCTGACGGACCGTGGTCAGGCCGATCGGCATCAGATGGGAGAGGTGACTGTCGTCGTAGCCGACGACGGACAAGTCGCGCGGGACCTCGATGCCCGCCCGCGTGAGGGACATCAGCAGACCCATCGCACAGCGGTCGTTGCCGGCGAGCACCGCCGTCGGCAACGGCCGTCCGCCGTCACGCTCGGCCAGGAGCAGACGGCCGGTCTCGACACCGGACTCCTCCGTGTGATGTCCGGGAATGACCCGGGCCTCGGCCTCCAGCCCGTGGCGGCGCATCGCGGCACGGTAGGCACGCCGCCGCTCCGCCGAACCGGGACCGCGCCCGCCGTCGATGTGCACGATCCGGCGGTGCCCCAGCTCCACGAGATGGTCCATGGCCTGCCGGACGCCCTTGCCCTCGGCGGAGTGGACGAAGTCGACATGGGCCTGGGGCACGCGGCGGCTGACCGAGACCGTGACCGTGCGCCGCCCGAGGTCGCCGAGGTAGCCGGGCTGGGCGTCCGGGCCGAGCAGGATCACCGCCTCGCAGCGGTGACTGAGCAGCGCCTCGACCGCCTTGGTCTCGCTGCGCCCGTGGGTGGAGCCGGAGAGCAGGACGTCGTACCCGAGCCGCTCGGCCTCGGGGTAGATGCCGGTGATGAGATCCGTGTGGAAGGTCTGGTGCACGGCGAACATCACGCCGAGCGTGCGACTGCGGCCACGGGCCAGCAGCCGGGCCGCGCTGTCGGGCCGGTAACCGATCTCGTCGGCCACGCGCAGGACCCGCTCCCGGGTCTCCCGGCCGGCCCCCGCCTGGTTGCGGAAGATGATCGAGACGAGCGCGCGGGAGACCCCCGCCTTCTCGGCGACGTCCGCCATCGTGGGCCGCTGCCTGCCCGATGCATCCACCTGTGAACCCACCCTCCGACGGCGCCCACCTTACGGGGTGTCTCGCGCGGGGCTCCGGTCACGGGGCCCCGTAATCATCCGGCGACCACCTATTGACATGACATTTGGACAGGGGTCATCGTACTCGACTAGAGCGCGCTAGTAGCGCGCGTCACATCGCTCAGGCACCCTCCCCCTCTCCCCTCAAGGACACTCACCATGGCAACGGCGCCCGTCCCTCTCCGCACCACCGCCGGCAACCTGTGCCTCGGCTCCGCCCCCGACTCCTGGGGCGTGTGGTTCCCCGAGGACGAGCACCAGGTGCCGTACACCCGCTTCCTCGACGAGCTGGTCCGGGCGGGGTACGAGTGGCTGGAGCTCGGTCCGTACGGCTATCTGCCCACCGATCCGCAGCGACTGAGGGCCGAGCTGGACGCCCGGGGCCTCAAGGTCTCCGGCGGTACCGCGTTCGGCGCGCTGCACCGGCCCGGGGCATGGGACGAGATGGTCGCCCATGTCCGGCAGGTCGCCGCGCTGACCGCTGCCGCGGGGGCGCGTCATCTCGTCTTCATCCCGCCCATGTACCGGGACGAGCGGACGGGCGCGTTCACCGAGCCGCCCGAGCTGACCGCCGACCAGTGGGCCGGGTTCGGGCGGGCCGCCGACCGGCTGGGCAGGCTGCTGCTGGAGGAGTTCGACGTACGGCTGGTCGTGCATCCGCACGCCGACAGTCACGTCCAGACGCAGCCGGAGATCGAGCGGCTGCTCAACGAGTCCGACAGCCGTTACACGAACCTGTGTCTGGACACGGGGCATGTGGCGTACGGCGGTGGGGACAACCTCGATCTGATCCGCCGGTTCGGCGAACGGGTCGGCTATGTGCACATCAAGCAGATGGATCCGGAGATCCTGGCGCAGGTCGCTGCCGAGGACCTGTCCTTCGGCGAGGCCGTGAAGCGCGGGGTGTGCGTGTCGCCGCCCGCAGGGGTGCCCGACCCGGCCGATGTGGTGGGCGAACTGGCCGGTCTCGACGCCGAGTTGTTCGTGATCGTCGAGCAGGACCTGTACCCGTGCGCTCCCGAGGTGCCGCTGCCGATCGCGGTCAGCACCCGTGAGCACCTGGCCGGCTGCGGTCTTTCGGGTACCCGCCGCCCGAACTTCGACAGGTAAGGAGCGGCCATGGACGTCAGGGACGACACGTCACCATCCCCCGATCCAGCCCCGGCCCCGGTCCCGGCCACCGGAGTCGCGGACGAGACCCCGCCGTCGGTCTCCCGGCGGCTGCGGATGATCACCATCATCGCCACGTTCGGCGGTCTGCTCTTCGGCTACGACACGGGGGTCATCAACGGCGCCCTGCCCTATATGACGGACGACCTCGGCCTGACCCCGGTCACCGAGGGCATGGTCACCAGCTCGCTGCTGCTGGGTGCCGCGCTGGGCGCGGTGGCCGGCGGCCGCTTGTCGGACGCGCGCGGAAGGCGGCGCAACATCCTGCTGCTGGCCGTGCTGTTCTTCGTCGGCGCGCTCGGCTGCACGCTCGCCCCGACGACCGAGGTGATGATCGTGGCGCGCTTCGTGCTCGGTCTCGCGGTCGGCGGTGCCTCGGTGACCGTACCGGTCTATCTCGCGGAGGTGTCGCCCGCCGAGCGGCGCGGCGCTCTGGTCACCCGCAACGAACTGATGATCGTCTCCGGTCAGCTGCTGGCGTTCACGTCCAACGCGATCATCGCGCAGATCGGCGGCGAGTCCGGCGGGGTGTGGCGCTGGATGCTGGTCATCGCCACACTGCCGGCGGTGGTGCTCTGGTTCGGCATGCTGGTGATGCCGGAGAGCCCGCGCTGGCTGGCCTCCCAGAGCCGTTTCGGCGAGGCCCTCGAAGTCCTCAAGCAGGTGCGGTCGCACGCCCGGGCCGAGGCCGAGCTGAAGGAGGTCTCCGCGCTCGCCGTCAAGGACGGGCGGGAGAAGCTCGGCGGCTGGCAGGACATCAAGAGCACGCCGTGGGTGCGGAAGCTGATGTTCGTCGGGTTCGGCATCGCGATCGTGCAGCAGATCACCGGCGTCAACACGATCATGTACTACGGCACGCAGATCCTCACCGACGCCGGTTTCGCCGCCGACAGCGCGCTGACGGCGAACATCGCCAACGGTGTGATCTCGGTGCTGGCGACCTTCGTCGGCATCTGGCTGCTCGGCCGGGTCAACCGCCGGCCGATGCTGATGACCGGCCAGCTCGGCACGACCGCGGCCCTCTTGCTGATCGGGGTGTTCTCCCTCGTGCTGCCGTCCGGTGATCCGCGGGCGTTCGCGGTGCTCGCCATGACGGTCACGTTCCTCGCCTTCCAGCAGGGCGCGATCTCGCCCGTGACCTGGCTGATGCTGTCGGAGATCTTCCCGATGCGGATGCGCGGCTTCGGCATGGGCGTCGCGGCCGTGGTGCTGTGGCTGACCAACTTCGTGATCGGTCTCGTCTTCCCGTCCCTGGTCTCCGGGATCGGGATCTCCAACACCTTCTTCCTGTTCGTGGTGGCGGGCCTGCTGTCCCTCACCTTCGTGAAGCTGTACGTCCCCGAGACCAAGGGCCGCACCCTCGAATCGCTCGAGGCCGAGCTCCGGACGCGCTTTTCCTGATCATCTTTCGAGGAGTCCTCCATGACCGTACGTGTAGGCGTCATCGGCGCCGGAATGATCGGCCAGGACCACGCCCGGCGGCTCACCGAGGTCGTCACCGGGGCGACCGTCACGGCGGTGGCCGATGTCGACACCGAGCGTGCCGCCGAGGTGGCGGCCCGCTTCGGTGCCACCGCGCTGCCCACCGGCGCGGACCTGGTCGCCTCCCCCGACGTGGACGCCGTCCTCGTCACCTCGTGGGGCCCGACCCACGCCGAGCACGTGCTGAACGCGATCGCGGCCGGCAAGCCGGTGTTCTGCGAGAAGCCGCTGGCCACGACCGCGGAGGACTGTCTGCGGATCGTCGAGGCCGAGCGGGCGAACGGCCGCCGGCTGGTGCAGGTCGGCTTCATGCGCCGCTTCGACGCCGGGTACCGCCAGATGAAGGAGGTCCTGTCGACCGGTTCGCTCGGGGCGCCGCTGATCGTGCACTGCGCCCACCGCAACCCGACCGTCCCGGATTCGTACCACTCCGCGATGGCCGCCCAGGACACGGCCGTGCACGAGATCGACGTGCTGCGCTGGCTGCTCGACGACGAGATCGTCTCCGCCCAGGTGGTCACCCCGCGCGCCACCAGCAAGCGGTTCGGGCACCTCAAGGACCCGCAGATCATGATCTTCGAGACCGCCGAGGGCGTCCGCATCGACCTGGAGGTCTTCGTCAACTGCCAGTACGGCTACGACATCCAGTGCGAGGTCGTGGGCGAGGACGGCCTGGTCCGGCTGCCCGACCCGGCGGCCGTCGGGGTCCGCACCGCGGCCCGGCACGGCACGGGTGTGCTGCAGGACTGGAAGGACCGGTTCGCGGAGGCCTTCGACACGGAGTTCCGCGAGTGGGTCGCCGCCGTGGCCGCCGGCGCCGAGCTCACCGGCCCGTCCGCCTGGGACGGCTACGCCGCCACCGTCATCACGGACGCCGCCGTCCGGTCCCTGGAGTCCGGCGGCGAGACCGTCACCACCGACATGAAGCCCCGCCCCACGTTCTACGGAGGCACCGCGTGAAGATCGCCCTCGACCCGTACATGCTCCGCGCCCTGCCGATCGACGAGATGGTCCGCACGGTCGCCGAACTCGGTTACGAGTACATCGAGTTGTCGCCGCGCGATGAGTTCATGCCGTTCTTCCTGCACCCGCGTGCGGACGACGCGCGGGTGGCGGAGCTGAAGAACGCGCTGCGCACGCACGGTGTCCAGCTGTCCTCGGTGCTGCCGCTGTACAAGTGGTCCTCGCCGGACGAGACCGAGCGGCAGGCCGCGGTCCGCAACTGGAAGCGGATGATCGAGATCACCGCCGAGCTGGGCTGCCCGCTGATGAACTCGGAGTTCAACGGTCGCCCCGAGCGCGCCGCCGAGAGCGAGGCCGCCTTCTGGCGCTCGCTGGAGGAACTGCTGCCGGTGTTCGAGCGCGAAGGCATCGCTCTGAACCTGGAGGCCCACCCGGACGACTTCTGCGAGGAGAACACCCCGGCCGTCGATCTCGTCCGCGCGATCAACAAGCCGTGGGTGAACTACCTGTACTGCGCCCCGCACACCTTCCATCTCTCGGGCTCCGAGCCGACTGCGGACATCGCGGCGATGATGCGCTACGCCGGTGACAAGCTCCAGCACGTGCACATCGCGGACTCCTTCAACCACAAGGGGGGCGGCGGCCTGCGCTACATCCTCAACCCGCCGGGCACCCCCGCCCGGATCCACCAGCACCTGGACATCGGCCAGGGCGAGGTCGACTGGGACGTCTTCTTCGGCACCCTGCGCGAGCTGGGCTTCGACGGTGTCGCCACGTCGTGTGTCTTCGCCTGGGAGGAGCGGGCCCGGGAGTCGTCGGCGTTCATGCTGGACCGCATCCGGAAGGAACTCGCGGGCTCGTGAGGACGACGAGCTGCCGGGTCGCCCGGGTCATCGCGACATAGCGGTCGACCGCTCCCTCGACGCCGGTGCCGAAGTCCTCCGGGTCGACGAGGACGACCAGGTCGAACTCCAGTCCCTTCGACAACTCCGGGGTCAGCGACCGGACGCGGGAGGAGGAGGGCCGGAAGGCGGGATCGCCGATGACACAGGCGATCCCGTCGGCATGGTCGGCCAGCCAGCTGTCGAGGATCGAGTGCAGCTCCGCGACAGCCCCGTGGACGACCGGGACGCCGCCCCCGCGGATGGAGACCGGCACGTTGGCGTCCGGGAGCACGGCCCGGATGACCGGCTCGGCCTCCGTCATGATCTCCTCCGGCGTGCGGTAGTTGATGCTCAGCGAGGCGAGGTCGATCCGGTCGAACCCGACCCTTTCGAGTCGTTCCCGCCACGACTCCGTGAAGCCGTGGCGGGCCTGGGCGCGGTCCCCGACGATGGTGAAGCTCCGGGACGGGCAGCGCAGCAGCAGCATCTGCCACTCCGCGTCGGTCAGTTCCTGGGCCTCGTCCACGACGATGTGCGCGAAGGGGCCGGCGAGCACGTCCGGTTCGACGGCGGCCAGTTCGTCCTCGTTGACCAGGCTGACCTGGGCGTCCTCGCCGCGCAGCATGGACACCAGACCTTCGCCTTCGTCGCCGTCGGCGCCCGAGTTGGCCGTGGCCTCGATCAGGGTGTCGACGACCCGCGCCATGTGCTCGCGCTGGTCGGCGAGGATGGCCTTGTTCCGGCGCTTGCGCCGGGCGGTCTTCGGGTCGCCGAGCCGCTGCCGTGCGGCGTCCAGGATCGGCAGGTCGGGCACCGTCCAGGCCTGGGCATCGGCACGCTGCAGCTTGCGGACCTCGTCCCGGCTGAGCCACGGAGCACACATCCGCAGATAGGCGGGCACCGACCACAGGTCCGACACGAGGTCGGCCGGTTCGAGCAGCGGCCACGCGCGGTTGAAGACCGTGAGCAGCTCCCGGTTCTGCGTCAGTGATCTGCGGAGCAGGTCGGCCGGCGCGTCGCCGTCGTGCTTGTCCTGGAGGATCGTGAGCAGTTCCTCCCAGACCTGGTCGCGTGCCTCGTTGTGCGGAGTGCCGGGTTCCGCCGCTTCGAAGGCCACGGCCCAGTCCCGGGCGCTGAGGTGGATGTCGGACCAGTGGGTCGTGACCGTCATTCCCTCGGCGGGCGGCTCCTCGTAGAACCGGACGGCCTTCTCGATCGCCCGCACCATGTCCGCCGACGATTTCAGGCGTGCCACGTCCGGGTCGGCCTCGGCCCCCGCCGCGGCTCCCTCGGTGACGAGGTCCCGCAGGACGCAGGTCTGCACGCCTTCCTCGCCGAGGCTGGGCAGGACGTCGGAGACATAGGACAGGTAGGGCCGGTGCGGGCCGACGAACAGCACGCCGCCCTTGCGGTGCCCGAGGCGGGGGTCGGAGTAGAGGAGGTAGGCGGAGCGGTGCAGGGCGACGACGGTCTTGCCGGTGCCCGGGCCGCCGTCGACGACGAGGGCGCCGCGCGAGCCCGCGCGGATGATGGCGTCCTGGTCGGTCTGGATGGTGCCGAGCACGTCCCGCATCCGGGGTGAGCGGTCGGTACCGAGGCTGGCGATGAAGGCGGACTGGTCGTCGAGCGCGGCGTGCCCGGAGATGCCGTCCGCGGTGAACACCTCGTCCCAGTAGTCACTGATCCGGCCGCCGGTCCAGCGGTACCTGCGGCGGCTGGCCAGGCCCATCGGGTCGGCGTGGGTGGCTCCGAAGAACGGCTCGGCGGCAGGGGAACGCCAGTCGACCAGCAGCCGGTTCCCCTCGCTGTCCGTGAGGCCGAGTCGTCCCACGTAGACGGGCTCGGGGTCGTCGGCACCGACCATGTGCCCGAGGCACAAGTCCAGTCCGAAGCGGCGCAGTGCGCGCAGGCGAGTGGTCAGCCGGTAGATCTCCGCATCTCTGTCCATCGCCTGCCGGCCATTGCCGCCGGGCGCCTTGCGCTCAGCCGCCAGTCGGACGGACAGTTCGGCGATCGACTGCTCGAGGCACTCGGCGATGGCCGCGAAGTGCCGCTCGTCTCCGGCGGTCAGCGCGGGGTCGGCCTTGTGGGAGAGGCGGTCGGGAAGATCGAACGCGCTGGTGGTCAGGGGGGTCACGTCATGCTCCCGTATCCGCAGGTCCTGGGCTCAGGCCGGACAGTTTGCGGCACCAGGGGGGCCTTGCCGCAAGGCCCCCTGTGCGCTATAAGTTGAGAGTGGCAAGGAGATCTCTCCTTGCCTTTCTTGTTTTCCGTTCTTGTTTTCGCCGACGTTTCGGCACCGTTGAGAGGCGGCGGCATGCGGATAGGACTGCTGGGCACCGGACCGTGGGCGCAGCTGGCCCACGCGCCCGCACTGAGCGGGCACGAGGAGCTGGACTTCGCAGGAGTGTGGGGCCGCCGCCCCGAGGCCGCCAAGGAGTTGGCCGAGCGGCACGGTGTGCGGGCGTACGACGACGCCGACGAGCTGTTCGCCGACGTGGACGCGGTCGCCGTGGCGCTGCCTCCGCAGGTGCAGGCCGAGCTGGCCGCGCGTGCGGCCCGGGCAGGGTGCCATCTGCTGCTCGACAAGCCTCTCGCGCCGACGGTGGAACAGGGGCGGGCCGTGGTCGAGGCCGTCGAGGAGGCGGGGGTCGCCTCGGTCGTGTTCTTCACGACCCGCTTCCAGCCCGAGCCGGAGGCGTGGATCACCGAACAGGCGGGAGTGCCCGGCTGGTTCACGGCCCACGCGCAGTGGCTCGGGGCGGTGTTCACGAGCGAGAGCCCCTTCGCGACACCGTGGCGGCGGGAGAAGGGCGCCCTGTGGGACGTCGGGCCGCACGCCCTGTCCGTGCTGCTGCCGGTGCTCGGCGACGTGCGGCGCGTGACCGCCGCCGCGTACGGTCCCGGGGACACGGCGCATGTCGTCCTCGACCACGCCGGCGGCGCGTCGAGCATCCTCACCCTGAGCCTGACCGCACCGCCCGCGGCGGCCGGTGCCGCACTGGAGCTGAGAGGCGAGGCCGGCGTCGCGGTCCTGCCGGAGAGCTCCGACGGAGCGGTCCCCGCCCTGATGCGGGCCGCGGACACCCTGCTCACCGCGGCCCGCACCGGCCGCCCGCACGCCTGCGACGCGGCGTTCGGCCTCCGCGTCACGGAGATCCTCACGGCGGCCGAGAACCTGCTCAACGGCGGCGCACACTAGAAGCTTTCGGGCCCGCGCCGCCGCCGGACGACCGCCTACACCGGGTGGAAGTTGAGCCGTTCCTTGACCACCGGGAATCCGGCCTTGGCGAAATTCGCCGCCATGGGGAAGTTGCCCTGGTCCGTGGCGGCGGCGACGAAGTCCGCGCCCTGTTCGACCAGGAAGTGGGTGCACTCGGCCAGGAGGTCATAGGCGTAGCCGTGGCCTCGCTGGTCGGGCAGGACCCCGATGAAGCCGACGCACGGGCCCGACGGGTTGTGGGCCGGGATGTGGATGCCGACCGGCTCGCCCTCCGGTGTGTACGCGACCTGCCACCACTCGCGTGGCGAGGGGCACCAGTGGAAGAAGTCGAGTTCCTCCTGGGCCGCCCGGTCGAGTCCGCCCTCCTCGATGGCCTTCAGCGCGTGCGCGTCCAGGGTGACGGAGTGGATGCGGCGCAGCGCGTCGAAGAACACGGCGTCGTCCGGTTCGGCGCGGAACACCAGGCGCCCGGGCCGTTCGGGCAGGCCGTGCCCGGGGGTCCAGCGGTACACCAGGCGTTCGACCAGGAGGTCGTAGCCGGCCTCGCGAGCCGCGGTGCAGCGGGTCTCGGCGGCGGTACGCAGGGCCGGGGCGTCGCGCCAGCCGGCGGGCAGGCTCAGTTCGAGTTCCACCTGCCAGGGCGCGGAGCGCAGGAGTGCGGCGCCCGCTTCCTCCTCGCCCTCCGCCACGTCGAACCAGTTGAGGTTGACGGGCTCGGTGTCGTCGGGGCCGCCCCACCAGGCGCCGCGGGCGACGACCGTGCCGTCGCGCAGGGCCACCCGCTTCCAGTCGGGGCGGTGCCGGGTATGCCGGTGGCCCTCGCTGGCGCCCAGCGGGTCGGGCAGGGTGTCGAAGAGATCGGCGGTGCTCGCGTCGAGCGCGCGGATGACCACGTCGGTCATGGACTTCCTCCGGGAAGCATGCTGTGCGGAGCGCTCCCGGTCAGGTCGGTCGAGACACGCCGGGGACGAGGGGCAGGGAGCGCTGGAACGGTGTGAACTGCACGGCTCTGCCCTCCTTCCACGGGCCTCGGGGCGTGGCGCGCCACAGGCTACGGGACCGCCGAGGGGCGGTCCATCGAATTCCCGGCCCGTCTCGACTGGCCCTCCGGCCCGGCCGGCCGGTGCGCCCGGCAGGCCCGGGGACACCGCGCGGGCCCGGCGTGCGGCGCCCGGCCGGGCGTAGCAGCGTGGTGGTGTGAGCAGTGTGCGCGGCCGGCTGCCGCACCGGGACCGGCGCGGCTGGCTGCGCGGCGCGCCCCCGCCGGGTTGGGCGCGGGTGCTGCCGTCCGCGCTGCTGGCCGGCGTGTGCGCGGCGGAGCTGATCAGTCCGGAGCCGCTCGACATCGGCTTCCTGCTGGGTGCCATTCCGCCGCTGGCCGTGCTCGCGCACGGGCCGGTGGCGACGGCGGTGCTGGGCGGCCTGGTGGTGGTCGTGCTGACCATCCCGGTCTTCAGCCTGAACGATCCCGGCAGCACCGATTTACTCACCGTGTGCTTCGTGGCGGTGCTGAGCGTGCTGCTGTCGTTCGTGCGCAGCCGGCGGGACGCCCAGCTGGTCACCGAACGGGCGGTCGCCGAGGCCGCGCAGCGGGCCGTCGTGCCGCCGCTGCGGGAGCGGGTCGGGCCGGTGCGGTGCGCGGGGCTGTACCGGGCCGCGCAGCGCGGGACGCTGGTCGGGGGCGACTTCTTCGACGTACGGGCGGGCCCCTACGGGGTACGGGCGGTCATGGGCGATGTCCAGGGACACGGTCTGTCTGCCGTCGCCACGGTCGCGTCGCTGCTGGGGGCCTTCCGGGAGGCGGTGCTGGACCAGCCGGAGCCGGCGGCGGTGGCGGCCCGGCTCGACCGGAGGCTGGTGACGGACTCGGCGGGAGTGCCGCACGCCGAGCTGTTCGCGACGGCCGTGCTGCTCGGTTTCTCCGCCGACGCCAGTGTGGTGCGGATCGTGGCGTGCGGGCAGTCCGGGCCGCTGCTGCTGCGCGACGGGCGTGCCGTCGAGCTGGACATCGAGCCGTGCACACCGCTCGGCCTGGGCCTCGCCGACGCGGCTCCGCCCCGGGTCGTCTCGGTGCGGCTGCGCGCCGGTGACCTGCTCTTCCTCGCGTCCGACGGGGTCACCGAGGCCAGGGACACCGAAGGGGTCTTCTACCCGCTGGCCGAGCGGCTGCCGGGTTTCGCCGAGGAGGAGCCCGCCGCCCTGGCCGAGCGGGTGTGGGCCGACCTCGTCCGGCACTGCCCGGACGTACGGGACGACGTCACGATGCTCGTGCTGGCGCCTCTTCCGCGGGACGTGCCCTGACGGCGGCCGGCGGCGGCCCGCGATGCCTCGCGGGGCGCCGCCGGCGGGCGTACGACCGGTGGAATCAGTCCTTGATCGAGCACTTGTTGCCGACGGCGGGGTTGAACGCGCCGATGAAGTTGACGGAGTTGCCGCAGATGTTGGCATCGATGTCGATGGGGATCTGTACGACGTTGCCGGACAGGACGCCGGGGTTGCCGATGGAGATGGCCTCGGCCTCCGCGTCGGCGCTGGCCGTACCGGCACAGGCCAGCAGGGCGGCGCAGGCCAGGCCGAACGCGGCGGTCACACGTGTGCGCATGGGAAAGCTCCTGTCAGTCGGAGGGGACACGTGTCTCCACCGTCGCCCGGGGTGCGGCGGGGCGACATCGGTGGGCGTCCGAACGGGGGCGGGGACTTCCCCGCCCGGGGTGCGTGCTCTCCGGATGCACACCGCGCTCCCGCGGGGAATGGTGATAGCGGACCCGTTTTTCAGCACCGGGGCCGCCCCAGCGATCCGGACCCTAGGAGCAGAGAACATGTCGACGTCACAGCCTCACGCGTCCCGGCCGCCCGAGGACCGCGCCACCCCGGACCGCCTGCTCCACGCCCGCACCGGCACCGACGTGTCGCCGGAGGACCTGGTCCTCGCCTCGGGCAAGGACCTCACCCCGCACAATCTCGAATGGGCCAGGCGCAAGCTGGCTGCCGAGGGGCCCGCCGCGCTCGAGAAGCTGCTGCCGTAGCCGACGGCCCCCTCGGCAGTCCGCCGAGGGGGCCGTCCTGTCGGCCACGGCCGGTTCAGGCCCTGCCGTCGTCCCCGGGCAGGGTGCCGTCGTCCTCCACGACGTGTACGGCGGCCTCCTCCGCGCCGGCCGCTCCGCCGTCGATGCCGATGTCGGTCGCGACGGTCTCCTTCGTGATGTCCGCGTGGGCGCCCTCGTCCGGGGCGACCAGCCGCCCGGCGCGGGCGGTCCCCGCCTCCGGGTCCACCGGTTCGCCGTCGCTGTCGGGGCTGTCGCCCACGCCGTCCCCGGCCGGCTCCGCCGACACGTCGGGGACCTCCTGGGACAGCCGCTCGTCGAGGGTCTCGCCCTCGTGCTGCTCGGCGGCTGTGGTGCCGCTCCTGGTGACGCCGAGCGGCTTCTCCGGCGGGGAGTAGCCCTCGTCGAGGGTGTCGTCGTAGGTCCGTTCGTCGACGGCGTCCTGCAGATCCAGCGAGGCGGCGTCCGCCTGCTCCTCGTTGGTCCCGGTGGGCTGGTACACGTCGTCCGCCATCGGTTCGGGGCGCATCGGTTCCGTGCCCATCACTGCTGCCTCCCTGTCGCGCTGCGTCGACTCGTCGGTCTCATGTGCCCGTTCCGCGTTTCCCGATACGCGGGCTCTAACCTCGGCGGAGGCCATCGGACGAGGAGCGGGAGGAGCGCCGGGTCAGGGGCCGTTCCGCGGCGGCCGCGGTGCGACACGGACGTCCAGATCCGAGATCCGGTGGACGGGCCAGGCGCGGGCGTAGCGGGGCGGGGTGCCGTCGGCCGGTGCGATGTGGGCGACCGGGAGCTGGTCGGCGGTGCGCAGGATGGCGCCCGCGGTGGTGTTCTCGTTGTTGCCGGAGGTCGCGCCCGAGGAGCAGCCCGTGTAGTAGCCGATCGGGATGGCCTCGTGCCCGGTGAGCAGGCAGGGCGGGCGGACGCCGAGACGGTGCAGGGCGTCGGCGGTGCGGCCCCAGTCGCGGCGGCTCTCGGTGTTGCGGGACACGGCCCCGTTCAGGACCGCGAGCTGCGCCGCCAGGTGTCCGGCCAGCCCGAGCGCGACCAGCGCGGCGGCCACCGGCCGCCAGGTGCCGCGCGGGGTCGTGACCAGGTGCCACAGGGCGTCGGCGACCGGGATCGCGAGCAGGGCGTAGGCGGGGGTGAGGAAGCGGGGGGCCGCGTAGCCGATCATGAAAAGGTACGGCAGTGCGGCGGTGGCGGCGCAGGCCAGCGGGACGAGGGTCCGCCCCAGGCGCCGGGCCCGGGCCGCGACGACCAGTCCCAGGCCGGCCAGTACGGGCAGGACGAACCACCAGATGAGAACCAGGGGGTTGGGCATCGCGCCGGTGCACGGCCGGCACAGGGCCCGGCCGCCGAGGCTGCGCAGCTGGTCGTCGACGGCGAAGTACCAGCCCAGTCCACCCTGGATGCGGGAGGCCTCCGACAGGCGCTCCCCCAGGCCGCCGTGGCCGACGTAGGCCTCGATCACCCACGGGACGGCGCCGGCGGCGAGGCCCGCCAGGAGAGCGAGGAGCAGGCGCCGGTGGCGGCCGCCCCGCAGCCGCGCCAGTGCGAGGACGAGCAGCGGCACGGTCACGTAGACCGCGTCGGTGGGTCGCATCCACGCCATGAGCGCGGCGCCGGCGGCGACTCCCCACAGGGCCGCCCGGGGGGCTGCTTCCTGCCGGGCCCGCAGGAAGCAGCCCGCGCAGATCAGGGCGCCGATCGCGACCCAGTAGTTGGGCATGGCCTGCGGACCGTAGAAGAGGGTCATCCACAAGGACGCGAAGAGGGCGCCGCCGACGACCAGGACACGGGTCGGGAACAGGCCCCGCCAGGCGCGCAGGCCCAGGTAGAGGGCGAGGCCGGACAGCACGGCCAGGTAGACGCGCAGCAGCGGGACGGACGTCGACCAGGACGCCACCGGCGCCACGAGCAGCGAGACGCCCCGGGAACGCGGGGCGCTGAAGAAGGCCGCGGGGGTGTCGGGGGTAACCTGGCTGACGTAGACGATCTCGTCCCAGCCGAGGCCCAGCACGGGCCGGACCAGGGCGAGTTGAGCCAGCGTGAAGACGGCCGCCACCGCGGCGAGCGCCCGGTTCCCCCGGACTCCTCGGGGCGCGCCCGGCCCGGCCGTCTGTTCGCGTCTTCGCCTGCGAACCAGGATGGCGTTCGAGCCGTCGGTCATGTTCCGCCCCTTGTCCTATTGTCCTAAAACTTGACAAACATGGACAAACTAACGCGCGGGGTAGAAGAACGCAGGGTGGAATACGGCCAAGTGCCTGACGCGAAGTGAGCGTCAGCGGGCGTTCGGGACGCGATGCGGGGGCTGGCTCGGGGCCGGACATGGTGTCAGCGGGGCCACGGTCCGGGTCACCGGGGCGTCCTCACTCACCGTCAGCTCGATGCCGTGGTGATGGAGCGTCAAGGGCGGGCCGGAACTCAGGGTGTAGGTCGCGCGGTCGGCGGCCAGCTCCACGCGCAGGCAGCGGTCGAGGAACCCCACCGTGAAGGCCAGCCGGCTGAACCTCTCGGGCAGGCGCGGCGCGAACCGCAGGGTCCCGTCGGCGCACCGCATGCCGCCGAACCCGGCGACCAGCGCCATCCAGGGACGGCCAGCGAGGTGATGTGCGGTCCGTCGCGGGTGTTGTGCTCCAGGTCCCCCGGTCCATCAGCGCGGCCTCGGCCGTGTAGGCGTAGGCCAGGTCTGGGCCGGTGACGGCGTGGTCGGCGGCCACGGCGACCCTGAGGCCGCTGCGCCGGGTGCGGTGGACCAGGCGCAGCCGGCTGCCCGAGGCGAGGGTTGGAGCGGCGACTTCAGGGCCTTGGCGGCGCGCGGGTCGCCATCCGGCTCGGGAAGGCTCTCGTTGGCGACCAGCTCCGACTGGACGACGACGCGGGTACGGCTGTCGACGGGCTCCACCTCGTACGCCACGGCGGCGATCGCCCGCTGGGTCAGGGACACCAGCCGCGTGGAGCCCACACGGACGGTGGAGCCGGCCGGGGAGGTCCACTCGCAGACCCGTTCCAGCACGCCCCGCCTGAGGTCCAGGGTCCGCTCACGGGTGACGAGCCGTCCGTAGCGCAGGTCGAACGGCTCGTCGTCGACCAGGAGGCGCAGCACCTTGCCGTTGGTGACGTTGATGGACGTCTGGCCGGACTCCCGGTAGCCGTAGTCGGCCTCGGCGTAGGGCAGCGGGTGCAGTTCGTGGACGCCGTTGAGGTAGGAGCCGGGGGGGCAGGCCGTGCGGTTCGCCCTCGTCGAGGTTGCCGCGCCAGCCGATGTGGCCGTTGGACAGGGCGAACACCGACTCGCTCTGCGCCAGGACGTCGAGGTCGAGTTCCGTCCCGCGCACGGTCCACGGCTCGACGGCGTACGCCCGCTGCTCGATCACTCCTGGCCTCCCAGCTCGTCGAGGTCCTTCACCACCACATCGGCGCCGTGCTGGTACAGCGCGTCGGTCTGTCCGACGCGGTCGACGCCGACGATGTATCCGAAGCGGCCCGCGCGGCCCGCGACCATGCCCGCCAGGGCGTCCTCGAAGACGGCGGCCGCGGCCGGTTCGATGCCCAGGTCCTCTGCGGCGGCCAGGAACGTGTCGGGGCGCGGTTTGCCCGGCAGCCCGCGCTCGGCTGCGACCACACCGTCAATCCGTACGTCGAAGAAGTGCTCGGCGCCGATCGCGCGCAGTACGTCCCGGCAGTTGGCGCTGGAGGAGACGACGGCCGTGCTCAGGCCGTGGGCGCGGACGGCCTCCAGATAGCGCAGGGTGCCGTCGTAGGCCTCCACGCCGTCGGTGCGGATCTTCTCCAGGAGCAGGTCGTTCTTGCGGTTGCCGAGCCCGTGCACGGTCTGCGCGCCCGGTGGGTCGTCAGGGTCCCCGTCGGGCAGGTCGATGCCCCGGGAGGCGAGGAACGTACGCACGCCGTCGGCACGTGGCCGGCCGTCGACGTACTCGTCGTAGTCGGACGCCGCGTCGAACGGCCGGAAGTCCTCGCCGTCGCGCTCGCGCAGGAAGGCGTCGAACATCTCCTTCCACGCGGCAGCGTGCACGACGGCCGTCTTGGTGACGACACCGTCGAGATCGAAGAGGCAGGCGTGGATGTCTTCGGGAAGACCGAGCTGCGTCATACAAGACCGGTTCCCCGCAGGGAGGCCTCCAGTGATCGGCGCACACACACGTGCCCGGACGGCCCTGGCACGGGGTGACACACTCTGCGGTGTGCCGCTCGCCTTCGAAGACCTCGTCCACCGCGCCCGCGCCCTCCCTCAGGGCGGCCGGCGCGCGATCCTCGGCATCGCCGGCAGCCCGGGCGCGGGCAAGTCGACGCTCGCCGAGCACCTGGTGCGGGAACTGAACGGATCCGGCGAACCCTGGGTCGCGCACGTGCCCATGGACGGCTTCCACCTCGCCGACGCGGAACTGGAGCGGCTCGGCCGCAGGGACCGCAAGGGCGCGCCCGACACCTTCGACGCGGCCGGGTACGCGGCGCTGCTGGGGCGGCTGCGCGAGGAGAGTCACGACGACGTCGTCTACGCACCCGGCTTCGAACGCGTCCTGGAACAGCCGCTCGCGGGGGCTGTCCCGGTGCCGCCGTCGGCCCGGCTGGTCGTCACCGAGGGCAACTACCTGCTCCTGGACGACGGCGCCTGGGCCCGGGTCCGCCACCGGCTCGACGAGGTGTGGTTCTGCGAACTCCCCGAGCGGGAGCGTGTCCGCCGGCTCGTCGCCCGGCACGAGCGGTTCGGAAAGTCCCCCGAGGAGGCGGAGGCCTGGGTGTCGCGCTCGGACCAGCCCAACGCCGAGCTGATCGCCACGACCCGGGGACGGGCCGACCTGGTGGTGCCGGAGTCGGCGCTGCCGCGTGTGGAGACGTGACCATGGGCCTGGACATCACGGTGCTGGCCGTCGACTGGGAACGGCTCGAGCAGACGCCGTGCGAGGAGCGGTACGCGCTGCTCGAGGACGCGGCGCTGCCCGAGGACGAGCTCGACCGGTACGCGGAGCCGCAGCGCGGCTGGGTGTGGCCCGCCGCGCCGAACGTCCCCTGGTGCGGCCGGTACGAATTCCACAGCACCCCCGGCTCCTACAAGCCCCATTTCTGGGCGGGACAGGCGTGGGAGGACGTACGGGAGCATGCCGCCCCGGAAACGCGTGAGCACCTGGACGCGTCCTGCGGGACCTGATCCGGGACACCGAGGACACCTCGGTCCCGGGGCTGTTCCCCGCGAACACCGACCCCTGGCACCCCCGGCTGCTCCTCGCCTGCCCGCCCGCGACCGTGTCCGCGCTGGCCGGGCGCTGGGCACGCGCCGCACCCCTGCTGGAGGGCCTGCGCGAGCCGTACGGCACGCATGCCGCGTGCCCGGGGCGGTGGATCGAGGACTTCGACGAGTTCTCGGTGCTGCTGCGGGAGTGGGGCGTGGTGGTGACCGAGGCCGACCGACGCGGGTGGGGCCTGGTGGGCCTGCCTCTGTGACGCCCGGGCCGCCTCACACGGGCGTCACACGACAGGTGCGGGCCGACGGGCGCGCAGCGCCACGGTCAGGGTGTGCGGGCCGAGGCCACCGATGTAGACGCGGTTCCCGGTCGTGGCGTCGGTGCCGCCCACCACGGTGTAGTCCTGCCCCGGGTCGTACCGCAGTACGTCGCTCCGGTCCGGCCCGGCCAGCGGTTCGCCCGCCTCGACGTCGGCCTCGACCCGGATCTCGTCGTCACCGGCCCGGTAGGTCATCGGCCCGGTCGTCAGGCACCAGCGCCCCTCGCCGACCGGTACGGCGCCCTCCGGCACTCCACCCGGCCGGAAGGTCAGTTCGAGGGCCCAGGGCACCCGCGGTCCGCTGATGTCGATCCGCAGGTCGGCACCGTCGTCCCTCAGGTCCACCTCGACGCGGGTCGTGTGGGAGACCTCGTCCCGGGGCCGGTCCGGGAAGGCCATCGAGGCCGAGAAGCGTCCGTCGTCCACCAGCCGGTAGACGCCGTCGTCCCGCCTCTCGTCCTTCGGGAGCGGCTGGTAGTAGGCGGCCGTGAGGGTTTCGGTGAGCCGGTACCGGTGGTCGGCGGGCTGTTCCATGCCGGCGGCGCGGAACGGGCCCAGGTCGAAGAATCCCCGCGAGAGACGGACCGCGTCGAGGACCGCGTCACCGGCGAACAGGCGCAGGAAGGTGGGATTGCAGGCGAGGCCCGAGCGGATGCGCCGGTGCTCGGGCACGTCCGAGCCGCCGTACACCACCGTGTGCGCGGTGGCCGAGGCACGTGCGGCGAGGCGCGCGGTGGTGATGTACCGGTCGCGCGGAAGGGTCTCCGCGTCCGGTGCCGGCAGGACGCGGCACAGGTCCGGAGTGAGGAGGGTCTCGGCGAGCAGGTCGGGGTCGTCGATGCCGCCGGCGGCCGCCAGGCGCGCCGCCCGGGCGAAGTCGCCCCGGCCGGTGCGGATCGCGAGCAGCCGGTAGTGCGGCAGGTAGGGCGCCAGCGGGAACGGGGCCTTCTGGTCCTGCCGTCGTGAGAGGACGGTCTCGACCGTGCCGTCCGGCCTGATCAGGTCCAGGGTGGTGGCGAGATTGTGTTCGACGGCGTCCCGCAGGTCGGTGCGGCCGAGTACGTCGGCCAGGAGCAGCAGCGACGGGTTGGACACGTGGGCCGCGTAGTTGGCGCTCCGTTCCGAGTACAGGCCCTCCGCGTCGATGTCGACGCCTTCGGAGAGCCACTCCTCGATGCGGGCGAGCAGCCGGTCGTCCGGGAACGAACGGTGCAGCCGGGCCAGCGCCGCCGACAGCTCCCAGCGGTGGTTCGGGGTGTGCACCCCGCCGGTCAGGAGGCTGCCGGAGGCGGCGTCGGCGATCTCGGCGAGCGCCGCCGTCACCTCGTGCAGTTCCGGCCCCGCGCCCGCTGCGAGGAGGTGCGCGTCGCACAGGTCGTTGACGGTGAACCCGGAGTCCGGCGGTGACTGCACGTTGTCGCCGCCGGCGAAGAGTCCGGTGGGTGTCTGCGCGGCCCGCAGGGCGCGGAGATGGGCCGTCGCGGCGGCGACGGCCCCACTGTCGCCGTGCAGTGCCGAGTCCGGGGACCGGTACGCCGCGACGAGGGTCTTCACTCGGCGCGCCAGAGCGCGGTGGTGCAGACCGGCGGGTTCCCCGTCGGGGTCGGCCGCCAGGGGGGCGACCGACCGGTCGGCGGCGCGGGCCACCGCGCGGACGAACTCGTGGTCGAGCGGGGTGGGCAAGATCAGTCCTTCAGTCCGGCGTTGATGTCGGCGTTCATGACGTAGCGCTGGAACACCAGGAAGACGACGATCAGCGGAATCATGGTGATGACCGAGCCGCCGAGCACCACCGACCAGTTGATGTTCTGCGCGCCGACGAGGCTCTGGATGCCGATCTGCACGGTGAACTTGCTGGGGTCGTTGAGCATCAGCAGCGGGAAGATGTAGTCGTTCCATCGCCACTGGAACGACAGGATGGCGAGGGTCAGCATGATGGGCCGGGAGATCGGCACCATGATCCGCAGGAAGATCGACAGTTCACGCGCCCCGTCGATGCGGGCCGCCTCGATGAGCTCGTCGGGGACCGTCAGGAAGAACTGGCGGAACATGAAGCATCCGGTCGCGGTGAGCAAGGCCGGGACGATGATGCCGGTGAGCGAGTTGTACAGGCCCAGGTCGCGGACCACCAGGAACTGCGGGGCGAGCATGACCTCGCCCGGCAGCATCGTGGTGGCCAGGATGCCGACGAAGAAGACCTTGAGCCACTTGTTGTCGTACTTGGCCAGCGCGTACCCCGTGCAGCAGCTGACTCCCACCGTGAGGACCGTCGCGATCACACACACGATGGCCGTGTTGATGAAGTACTGGGAGAAGTTGGCGCCGTCCCACGCTGCCTTGTAGCCCGACAGGGTGGGGTCGTCCGGAAACAGCGACAGCGAGGAGAACAGGTCTCCCGCCGGCTTGAACGAGCTGAGGACGAACCACAGCACCGGAAACCCGTAGATGGCCGCCAGGACCCACAGCAGTGTGGTCGCGGGCACCGCGCGCCGAAGCCCGCCGCTGGCCGCCCCGCGGGGCCGCTTCTTGGGAACAGCCCGTCCGGGCCCGGCGTCGACCTTGCGTGGCATGTCTGTGGTTGTCATCGGTTCTCCACCCGCCGGTTGACCATCAGCTGGATGACCGCGACGGCCATCAGGATGAGCATGAGCACGAACGACGCGGCGCTCGCGTAGCCGATCTGGCCCGATTTGAAGCCGGTCTGGTAGATGTACTGGACAAGCAGGTTGTTCGACGTTCCGGGTCCGCCGTTGTTGAGGGAGGCGAACAGCGGGTACTCCTTCATCCCGTGGATCGTGTTGAGCAGGATGACGATGAAGGACGTGGGCGCGATGCTCGGCAGTGTGATGCTGATGAACTGGCGCCACGGACCGGCACCGTCGAGCGCGGCCGCCTCGTAGTACGACACCGGCACGTTCTTGATCGCCGCGATGAACAGCAGCATGGAGAAGCCCGTCCAGGCCCAGGATGCCGCCACCACCACCACGATCAGCGACAGGTCCGCGTTCGACTGCCACGGAACGGCACTTCCGCCGAGCTTCTCGATGATGTGGTTGACCAGTCCGAAGTTCTCACCGAACAGCCACCGCCACAGGACACCCACGACGATGGGCGACAGAAGCCACGGGATGAAGAAGAAGACGCGGGCGACCGACACGCCCTTGGCGTGCTTGCTCACCAGCACATTGGCGATGAGCAGCGACAACACGAAGTTCAGCGGAACGAAGAGCACTGTGTACAGCAGCGTCCGGGTCAGCGCGTCGAAGAAGGTGGAGTCCCCGAGCAGGTTGCTGTAGTTGTCCAGTCCGACGAACTGGAACGCCCCGATGCCCGTGTAGTTCGTGAAGGAGTAGACGAGCCCGATCACCGCCGGCCAGACGAAGAACAGCGCGAAGAGCACGGCATTGCCCGCGATGAGCACGAGCGGCGCGACGGTGTACTTACTGCGTCTCCTGGGCGGGCTCGCGGACACGGCCGAGGCGCGTTTTGTCATCTTCCTGACTCCGTGCTGGTGGAATGGATTGCTGTGGGCTCAGGCCATGAGCCCGGCATCACGTGGGCGCCCAGGGCCGGGCGGCGGGTCTGGACCCCGCCGCCCTGCCCTGTGGTCTACGATGCGCCGCCGACCTGCTGGTTGTAGCCGGCCACGATGTTCTCCAGGGCCTTGTCGGCCGACTGCTGGCCGTTGATCGCCTTGCCGAGCTCCGTCGGGGTCGGGTCCTCGGTGATGCTCTTGCCCTTCAGCGCCCACTGCGTCTGCGCGCGGTTGAAGTAGCCGGAGATCGGGTCATAGAGCGGGATCGACTCGTTGTACAGCTTGAACGCCGCCTGCGCCGCCTCGGACTTGAAGGGGTACTTCGGGTTCAGACCGGTCTCGACGGGCAGGAACCCGGACGCCTCGCACAGCGCCTGGTAGTGGGCCGGCTCGTACAGCCAGGACAGGAACTTCTCCGCGGCGGCGGCCGCGTCGGCGTTGTTGTTGAAGCCGACCGTCATGCCGCCGCTGTTGACGTCACTGGCCTGCACCGGCTCGGCGGGAGTCGGGACGCTCGCCCACTCGAACTTCGTGATGCTCTCCGCGTAGGCGGCGACCTGCCACACGCCGGACCAGTAGGCGACGACGTCACCGCTCTGGAACATGGCCGACGGGTCGGCCTCGCTGGTCCACACCGACTTCGGCATGGTCTTGTCGTCGTTCCATCCGACGAAGGTGTTCACGGCCTTCTTGGTCGCCGCGTCCACCGAGAACTTGCCGGAGTCGTCGGCGTGGACGTACTTGCCGCCCATCTCGTACACCATGGCGCGCAGCCGGGACGGCGACGGGTCGAAGGTCAGGGAGTACTTGGCCTTGGTCTTCTCCCGGACCTTGTCCGCCGCCTTGATGAACTCGGTCCAGGTCCAGGTCTTCTCGGGCGAGGTCGGGTAGGAGACGCCGGCCTTCTCGAAAAGCGACTTGTTGATGAACATGCCGGACGCGGTGATGTCCGAGGGGATGGACAGCACCTTCCCGGACGAGTCCTTGGCGATGAAGTTCTTGTTGATCTTGTTGCTCTTCTTGTTGGCGATGGAGCCGAGGTCGATCAGCTTGTTCGCCCAGATCGGGTCCAGCTTCGGCACCGCCGCCACGTCGGGCAGGGAGTTCGCCTGCGCGGCGTTGCGCAGCTTCGCGTCGTAGCCGTCGTAGGGGATGTTGACGAGGTTGACCTTGACGCCGGTTTCCTTCTTGTACTGCGCCACCATCTTCTTCCAGCCCGCGTCCTGGCCCGGAACCGTGGAGATCCAGAACGTCAGCGACTTGGAGGTCCCGCCCGAGCCGGAGTCCGAGCCGCCGCAGGCGGTGAGCAGGAGGGCACCTGCCGTGGCCACGGCAGCGAGGGGAACAACGCGGCGTATGCCGCCGCGGCCGAGCCGGCGCGAGCGCCGCACACCCAGACTGGTCATCTTCAATCCCTTTTCGTCGTAGCGGAAGAAGCACGGCGCCAGCCGAGGCGGCACGGGTGCATTTTGCAGGAAATTTCGCTTTCCGGGGGCACGGCCTCGCCCGGCCGCATCGCCCTGACGGGTGGGGTCCCCGGCCATGACGGCCGACGTCGCACAAGCACGCCCTCGTGCGGCTGCCGTACTTCGCGTACGAGCGGGAGGCTCACCCGGAGTCGGCGTCCCGGCCGACTCAGAAAGCGCTTGTCCGGACATTGGCAGACCGACGGCGCAGCCGTCAATGCCTCGCCAGCACAGCTCCGGTCACGGTTTGGATTCCATGGGCGACCGCGAGCTTGGCGGCGCCCGCGACCGTGCCGGTGTCCCCGACCACGCTGTTGACCACCTCGGTGGGCCAGCTCAGCCGGGCCAGCTCGGCCCGCACACCGGGCAGGAGCTGCGGATCCGCGCCGGTGGCGCCGCCCAGCACGATCAGTCCGGGGTCCATGACGGCGACGACGGCGGCGGCGAGCCGGCCCACGTCGGTGGCGTGCGCGTCGAGGACGGCACGGGCTCTGGCATGCCCCTGCCCGGAGAGGGTGAGGAGCCTCTCGGCCGTGCGGGGGCGGGGGCCGTCGGTGTCCTGCCAGGTCTCGGCCGCCCGGCGGAGCAGGGTGCGCGAGCCCATGCGCTGCTCCAGGCCTTCGTGGTGCGGGGCGCGGGTGTCGTCCCAGGGGTAGGGCAGCCGGGCCACCTCGCCGGCGGCGCCGTTCGCACCGCGCAGGACCCGGCCGCCGATGACGACGGCGAGACCGATGCCGACGCCGATGCGCAGGTAGCCGAAGGTGTCACGGCCCGCGGCGGCGCCTTCGTGCAGTTCCGCGAGGGCGGCGCAGTTGACGTTGTTCTCCAGGTGGACGGGCACACCCTCGGGCAGGGCGACGGCCATGGCGTCGAAGACGGGTCCGGCCTTGGCGGTCGCGGGGCGTTCCCCGGCGCCCTCCCCGTCGCGCGTGGTGACATCACCGACGGCGGCGACGACGGCCCGCAGCGGGGCACCGGCGGGCAGTGCGCCGAGGACCTTGCGGACGGTGCCGGCGGCCTCCCGGCGGGAGCCGGTGCCCTCCGCGAGGAGGGTGCCGTCCAGAGCGCAGCCGCGCACCCGGGTCCGGGCCGGGCCCAGGTCGACGGCGAGGACGGCGCCGGCGGCCGGGCCGAGCCGGTAGACGGCGGCGCTGCGGCCGGTGCCGCCGGAGGCCCGCCCGGAGTGGGCGGCCAGCTCCGCGGCCTCGAGCTCGGCCACGGCCGAGGAGACGGTCGGCTTGGAAAGGCCCGCACCGGCCGCCAGCTGGGGGCGGGTGGCCGTGCCCGCCCCGGCCAGTACGTCGAACACCACACGGGCACTCTCACTCAGGCGCATGGTCTCCCCAGGTCGTGCTGCGGCCGTACCGGCCGGTCGCGAGGGTGGCGCGGCATCGGGTCTTCCGTGCCTCTTGACGCACCATACTTCGTTAGTTAACTTCCTAACGAACTTCACGGTACTCGCCTGCCGTGGTCGGCAGAAGCCCGTCCCGGGGCTTCCTTACCTCTTCAACCGCCGTGGTCCGACGGGCAGTTCGCCTGCGTCCGTCATGACCGCGCAACGACGAAAGAGGACCCGTGCAGGACTCCACTCCTTACGCGGTCGGTATCGACGTGGGCGGCACCAAGACACAGTTGCGGGCCGTCGCGGACGGTGACCGCGCCGTCGATCTCGTCCGCGGCAGTACGGGCTGGCGACCGCACGACCCCGGGGCCGCCGCCGACCGGCTGGCCGCCCTGATCCACGACGCCCTTCCGGCCGGCGCGCAGCCGTCCGCCGTCGCCGTGGGCGGTCACGCCTGCGAGACACCACGCCAGTGCGAAGCGATCCGGGCCGCGCTCCATGAGCGGCTGGGGGTCCCCGTCCTGGTGGTGGGCGATGCCGAACTGCTCGTCCCCGCGGCGGGGCTGGACAAGGGCGTCGGTCTGGTCGCCGGTACCGGTTCGGTCGCGGTGGGGCGGTTGCCCGACGGCGGTCCCGTCCAGGTCGGCGGCTGGGGTGCCGTGCTCGGCGACGAGGGCGGCGCGGCCGGACTCGTCCGCGAGGCCGCGCGGGCCGTCTGGGCGGCGCACGACCGTGGCGATCAGCCCGACGCCCTGGCCGCCGGGCTGATCGCCGCCTTCGAGGTGGCCGAGGTGCCCGCGCTGGGCGCGGCACTGGAGGCCGCCGCGGACGTCTCGGCCGAGTGGGGCCGGCACTCCCCCGTGGTGTTCGCCGCCGCCGAGGCGGGCTCACCGCTCGCCCGGGCCGTGATCGCCGAGGGCGGCCGGGCGCTCGCCGCGCTCGTCGTGCGGCTCGCCCGGCGCGGGGTCGCGGTGGACGACGTGGTGGTGGCGGGCGGCATGGTGCTCGCTCAGCCCGCGCTGTACACGGCGTTCGTCTCCGCGCTCGCCGAAGTCCTGCCCGGGGCCCGGCCGCACCCTCTGCGCGTGCCGCCGGTCGAGGGAGCGGTGGCGCTGGCCCGTTCACTCCTGTGAGCCGGGCAGCCGCCGTTCACGTTCCGGACACCGGCCGGTGGCCGTTCCCTCTCCAAAGGGTCACGACACGGCCGTAGATCTTCGCTCGTACGCAACAGGTGCCACAGAAGTCGCCAGAGGCACCCCGAGTCGCACACTCCGCAGCAGCTCCCGGCCGTACGGCCGAAGCACCCTCCGCTGGCCCCCTTCGCAGAACTCAAGAGAGGCGCACACATGCCGTCATCAGCCGGGCACCGCTCCAGCGCAACCGTCGACCGACGGGGCTTTCTGAAGACCTCCCTCGGTGCCTCGGCGGGCATGCTCGCCGCACCGACGTTCGCCACCTGGCTCACCGCCGCCGACGCGAAGGCCGCCACCCGTCCCGCCGCGTTCGTCGACGACTACAAGTCGAACCTCGCGACGAACCTGACCCCCGAGACCAACGCGGTAGTCCGGGTCCTGGGGGGCTTCGCCCAGATATGGAAGACCGGCGTCTGGAACACCGGCACACCGCTCATGCCGGAGATTCTGCGCGCCAACGTGCGCTACTGCGAGCGGATCACCGCCGAGCGCACCGACGCGGAGGCGAAGGAAGCCTTCGTCATCGACCGCCAGCACCAGAGCTACTCGGTGATCGACGGCCTCGGTCCGCTCTCCGCGCTCTACAAGAAGGGCGCCAAGGCGGTCACGTCGATCACCAGCGCACCGGACGGCACCCCGCCGGCCAAGATCAACGACGCCGTGCCCGCCGACGCCCCGGCCGGTTCCGCGCTGGGCGCGGGCTCGTACGACTCCGAGCTGGGCCAGGTGGCCCGGCTGCAGGACACCCTGCGCGGCAACTGGGCTTCCAGCAACCCGGCCAAGTTCGCCTACCAGTACCCGCGGCCGTGGCGGATGAACGAGGACAGCGAAGTCGTCGACACCGGCAGGACGGACGAGTTCGGCTTCCCCGTCTACGACTCGAAGGTGGTCGTCGCCCCCCAGCTGCTGCGCCAGCGCGGCGACAAGCCGGCCGAGGACGGTGGTTTCCCCAGCGGCCACACCAACGCCCTGCATCTGGCGTCGCTGGCCTACGCGTACGCGGTTCCCGAGCGCTTCCAGGAACTGGTGACACGCGCCCTGGAACTCGCCCACACCCGGATCGTGGCCGGCATGCACTCCCCCGTCGATGTGATCGGCGGCCGGATCATGGCCACCGCGCTGGCCGCCGCCACGCTGGCGGACCCGGCCAACGCCGGGCTCAAGGCGGCGGCCCGCGCCCAGGCCCTGGCCTATTTCACGGAGAAGACCGGCACGACGGCCGACACCCTGTACGCGTACGCGCACTCCGCGGACACCGGCACCGACCCCTACGCCGACCGGGACGCCAACGCCCGTGCGGTCCGGCCCCGGCTGACGTACATCCTGCCCCGGCGGGGCCGCGACAAGCCGCTCGCGGTGCCCAAGGGCGCGGAGGTCCTGCTGGAGACGCGGCTGCCCTATCTGGACGCGGCCCAGCGGCGCGAGGTGCTGCGGACGACCGCGCTGCCCTCCGGGTACGTCCTGCTGGACGGCTTCGAGCAGTGGGGCCGGCTGAACCTGTTCGCGGCGGCGGACGGGTACGGCGCCTTCGACCGCGATGTCACCGTGACGCTGGACGCGTCGGCCGGCGGTTTCCACGCGGCCGACAGCTGGCGCAACGACATCGAGGGCGACGGCGGGCTGACCAAGCGCGGCACCGGCACGCTCACCCTCACGGGCCACAACCGCTACCACGGCGGGACGGTCGTCGAGAACGGCGTGCTGGTCGCCGCCTCCCCCAACGCCCTCGGCGAGGGCGACGTCAGGGTCACCGGCGGCACGCTCCGCGCGGTCAAGGTGCTGCGGGTGCGCGGCTCCTACGTCCAGGAGGGCGAGTCGACGCTGGAGCTGACGCTCCGCAAGAACCACGGCCCGGCACTCACGGTGAGCCGGCGGGTCCTGCTGGGCCGGGGCAGCGTGCTGTCGCTGCGGCTCGACACCGAGCGCCCGCCGGTCGCGGGGACGACGGTCCCGGTCCTGTCCGCTCCGGCCCTGCGCGGCGGGTTCGCCCGCGTCGAGCTGGATTCCGACACGCTGCGAGCCGTGCCCGTGCACACGTCCGAGGGCCTCTCGGTGCGACTCGTGCTGCGGTGACGCCGTGCGCGGCGGGGGCTGATGCAGAGTGGGCCCATGAGGGACCTCCGCATCGCCCCCGCCGTTCCCCGGCCGGTGCCGCTCCCTCCCCCGGCACCGGCCGGGGCCCTGCGGCGGCCCGGCCGCCGGTGGTGGGTGCCGCTCCTGGTGATCGTGCTGCTCGCGCAGATGGCCTTCGCGATGGTCACGACCGCCGTGCGGCAGACCCCGACCATCGACGAACCGGTGTACGTGGGCGCGGCCGCCGAGTACACGCACGAGCACCGGCTGCGCCACAACCCCGAGCATCCGCCGCTCGGCAAGCTGGTCATCGGCGCCGGGGTGGCCCTCGCGGAACCGCACCTCGACCCCTCCTTCACCGGAGACCAGGGCAGGCTGGGACAGCACCTGCTCTACGAGTCGGGCAACGACCCGTGGCGGCTGATGCTGTGGGCCCGTCTCCCCGTGATCGCGCTGACGCTGCTGTTCGGTCTGGTCGTGTTCGCCTTCGCCCGTGAAGTGGCCGGGACGGCAGGCGCGTTGACCGCGCTCGCGTTGTACTGCTTCTCCCCCGACGTCATCGCCCACGGCTCGCTCGCCACGCTCGACGTGCCGGCCGCGGGGTTCGTGCTGACGTCGGCGTGGCTGCTGTGGCGGGCCCGCCGCGGGCCCCTGCTGTACATGCCGCTCGCCGGGGTGGCGCTGGGGGCGGCCCTGGCGACGAGGATAAGCACGCTTCCCGCCGTACCGGTGCTCATGGCACTGGGCGCCGTATCGGTGTGGCACGCGTCGGCGGGCACCCGGGCCCGGGTGCTGGTCCGGGCGGTGGCGGGCGCGGGTGTGATGGCGCTGGCCGCGGTCGCGGTCGTGTGGGCCACGTATCTGATGGTCGATCCGCGACTGCGGTGGGCTCCCGAGCAGCAGGTGCCGCACGTCCGGGGGCTGCGGGGGCTGCTGGTCGAGCTGCTGCCGTTCCCGGAGGCGTACCGGGACGGGATGCGGATCCAGTTCGGCCTGGAGAGCCGGCCGTGGCAGGGCTTTCTGTTCGGCCGGCTGTACTCGGGCTCGCTCTGGTACTACCTGCCGGCCGCGCTGCTGGTGAAGACGCCGCTGGGGATGCTCGGCCTGTGGGTCTGCGGTGCGGTGGTGGTGACCGCGGTGCGGCGGCTGCGGCCGGCGGCGCCGTATGTGCTGGCCGCTCCTGTGGTGCTGCTGCTGGCGGCCATGCAGGGGGCACGGGACTTCGGCACCCGGTACGCCGTCTTCCTGCCGCTGTTCCTCGCGGTGGGGGCGGGTTGTGTTCTCGTGGTGCGGCGGCGGTGGGTGTCCGGTCTGGTGGGGGCGCTGGTGGTGTTCGTCGCGGTCAGTTCGGTGCGTACGTTTCCCTGCTATCTGCCGTACTCCAACGAGGCGTTCGGAGGGCCGGGCCGGACGCGGGAGCGGCTGCACGACTCCAACGTGGACTGGGGACAGGATCTCGGGCGGCTCGCGGAGCGGTTGCGGGAGCGGTATCCGGACGAGCGGGTGTGGCTGGTGTACAAGGGCAGCGGAGTGCCGGCCGCGTATGGCATCGAGGCCGGGGATCCGCGTGGGGTGCCCGACGGTGATGTGCGGGGGCTGTTGGTGGTGTCGGACTCGGCTGCCGCGAAGGCGACGGGGCGGCTGGCCGGATTGATCGGCAGCAGCCGCCCCGTTGACGACGTGGGGCACTCGATCACGATCTATCGCCGTTGAGCGATGCTCAATGGGTCGCGTGGAAGAAGCCGTCCACGCTCACGTGCTCCATGACGCGACTCGCCACGTGGTAGCGGCCGTTGGGGACCTCGGGGCACCTGGCGACGTGGACGGCCAGCGGCCCCGCGAACTCGTAACCCTTGCGTTCCGCGTGGCGGACCAGGGCGTCGGTGAGGGCCTGGCACACATACGTACTGTGGCAGGCCAGGCGGTCGTGGATGTCGTCGACGAGTTCCACGTCGTAGGCGTTGGGGACCATGACACGGCCCTCCCGGCACACCACGGCTTTGTCGTCGCACTCACGTCGCAGGGCGTCGACGACCTCGACCGGGCCTTTGTCCCGGACCCGGGCCCACAGGGCGTCAAATCGGTTCTCCAGGGTTTCTTCCAGCGCACTCAGCGCGCCCATACGGTGTCACCTGCCGGAACGTCGTCGGGTGGGTCGGGGCGAAGGGGGACTTGGTGCCGACTACCGCTCCTCGAAGTCGTCGGGCCGCACCTCGGCCTCCTCCAGGGCCTCGCGGAGCGTGCGGCCGGTGGCGCCCGGCGGCCGGGACCGGGGATCGTCCTGGTGCTCCAGGATCTCGTCCGTGGTCTGCGTCTTCGGCCGGTTCTCCTCGGGGACGGTCATGGCGGTTGCTCCTCTCGGGATGATCTGTGGCGGCGGGTTCCCGCCCGGCGTCCGGGTATCCCCGCGCCGGGCACCTCATGTGCTGTCCGAGGAAGCCCTGGTCACCTCAGGGCGTGAGCTATGTTGAACGTTCGTGGGAGACGAAGGAGGCGCACCGGTGCCATCGCCGCAGCAGGCACGCGCACAGGCATCCGCGATCACCTCGGGGAAGGCCGCACCCGAAGCGGAGGTCTCCCCGTCCTCCCAGCTGCGAACACTCTTCGACCGGCCCCGGCTGTCCCCGGGCCAGCGGCGCATCGCCCAGTACCTGATCGAGCACATCACCGAGGCGGCGTTCCTGTCGATCACGGACCTCGCCGACCGGGTGGGCGTGAGCCAGCCGTCGGTGACACGGTTCGCCTCGGCGGTGGGCTTCAGCGGGTACCCGGCGCTGCGGGAGAAGCTCCAGTCGATCGCGCTCGGCACCCTCGCGGGCGGCCCGGCCGAAGAGATCCGGGGCAACGAACTGCAGGCTGCGGTCGACGCCGAGATCGAGAACCTGGAGAACCTGCGGCGGGACCTCGCCGATCCGAACCTGGTGATCGACATCGGCCGTGAACTGTCGTCGTCGACCCCGCTGACCGTCCTCGGACTGCGCATCTCCGTCTCGCTCGCCGAGTACTTCGCCTACGCCGCCCGGCGGATCCACCCGGACGTCAGGCTCGTGACCCGGGGCGGCAGTGTCGCCTACGACGCCCTGCTGCAGTCGCGGGAGGCGGGCGGCACCTGGGTGCTGGCGTTCTCCATGCCCCGGCACGCACAGGAGACCCTGACGGCCGTGCGCGTGGCACGCGGTGCCGGGCTCAAGGTCGCCCTGATCACCGACCTGGCGCTCGGGCCGCTCGCGGACGAGGCCGACGTCGCCTTCGCCACCGGCACCGGATCGCGCCTGGTCTTCGACTCCTACGCGGCCCCGGGCGTGATGTGCTCGGCGCTGCTGCAGGCCATGACGGACGCCGACCCGGAGCGGACGCAAGCCCGGCTCGAGGAGTACGAACAGGTCGCCGACCAGCACCATTTCTTCCTCAGGGACTGAGGCACGGCGGGCCGGACCGGTCACCGGACCAGACAAAGGGATCATCCGCAACAAAGCACGCATGAATGTTTTCATGCTCCTTGCAAACCGGATGGCATATATAAATACTGCTCACGGATCGCGACCCGGCCCTTCCGGATCCGTTCCCGCCCGTGGAGGCCGGGTCCTACCCACTCCGGCGTCCCGGGTGTCCGTGGCGGCCCCGGCCATCCCCTAGGCCGGGGCCGCCCCGACCCGTCGTCCACCCTCACGACGCCGCACACCCGGAAGCGATGATCATGCCCCTGACGACCACGCGCATCAGCCCGGACTGGCCCTGCCAGGTCAAGACCCCCGGGAGCTACGACTGGGAGCGCTCGGCGGCCAAGTGGCTGCGCGAGCTGGTGCCCACGCGCTACGGCGGCTACCCGGTGTTCATCCGCCATCCCGTCCTCCTCGCCCGGCACGCCCAGATCCAGGTCCAGCAGGAGATCCGGGTCGCCCGCACCGCCCTGCAGACCGCCCGCGCCGACCTGCCCGGTCTCGGCCTGCACGAGGGCGTCATCGAGCACACGATCAAGCTGTACGCGGCCGAGGTCATGCAGCTGCAGCACATCGCGCGCAGCGTCCGGGCGGTCACCCAGGCGCTGGTGGAGGCGAACCGCCAGCCGTGACCCCGGGGACCGGGGGTGCATGACCCGCGCCGTGCGTGGCACACGTGACGGAATGAGCACCACCGAAGTCCGGCGCGGAGAGCCGGTGACCACGGTCCTGACCTGGCAGGTGCGCCCCGGTCATGAGCGCGAGTTCGAAAAGTGGACGCGTGGCATCTCCCGCTGTGCCAGGCAGTTCCCGGGCAACGAGGGCGTCTCCTGGCTGGAGCCGGAGGACGGCCACCGCTTCCACGCGGTGCTGCGCTGGTCCGACCAGCACCGGCTCGCCGCCTGGCTGGAGTCCGGGGAGCGGGCACGCTGGCACCGGAAGATCGAGGACATCGCCACCGAGGTCACCAGCGAGCGCCAGTCGACCACCGGCATGGAGACGTGGTTCAGTCTGCCGGGCACGACCGTGCAGGCCCCGCCCAGGTGGAAGATGGTCCTCACGACGTTCCTCGGCGCCTATCCGTTCACGCTGCTCATCACGTGGCTGGTGACGCCGCAGACCACCGGCTGGCCGCTGCCGCTGCGGGCCGCCGTGTTTCCCCTGGTGCTGCTGCCGGTGCTGACCTATCTGGTGATGCCGCGGCTCAGCCGGCTGCTGCGGCTGTGGCTGTATCCGCGCGACGGCCACTGACCAGCGCGGGAAGCCGGACCTGACGGGCAGGACGCGGCGGGGTCCCGGGGGCGGTCCGTGCGCACAAGACGGTCTTCGAACGGGCCCGGGTGTGCCATGCTCGACGCGTGACGAGCGAGCCTGTGACACCGGCGCAGCCCAGTGCCGCACCGGACCTGGTCGAACTGGCCAAGATCGTCGCCCGGCAGCGCGCCGAGCTGGACCGGCTGCGCGACCAGGCGGCGATGTCAGCTGTCGTGGAGCGGGCCACGGGCGCGGAGATGGCGCTGACCGGGTGTTCCGCGGACGCGGCCGGCGAACAGCTGCTCCAGCGGGCCAAGGCGGCCCGTCACACCCTGCTGGAGGAGTGCTGGATCACGCTCGGGCGTCTGGCGCCGGCTCCGCCCGACCCGGGCGAGGCGACCGGTCCCGTCGGCACCGGCACCTCGGGGCCCGTGCCCGGCTTCCCGGAGGACACGACCACCCCGGACGACGTCGCCGCCGCCCTGGCCCGGATCGGCCAGGCCCTCGTCCGGGTGACGACACCGCAGGACCTCGCGCGGTGCCTGCTGGAGCATCTCGCGCCGGACATGGCCGCGGACGCGATCATGCTCTACGCCCGCAGGCCCGACGGCGGCCTCGAACTGATCGGGCACGCCGGCATCGAGGACCAGCTGGCCGCCCAGTGGAGCCAGGTGCCGCCGCTGAGCGGGATCGCGGCGCTGGACGCGCTGCGGGCCGGCGAGCCGCGCTGGCTGGAGGACTTCGCCTCGGACGCCCGGCGGTACCTGCTGATCGGCGAGCCCCCCGAGCGGTGGCGGTCACGTGCCTGGCTGCCGGTGTCCACGGCCGGATCGGCCGCCGTCTGCATCGGCGTGCTGCGCGGCCGGGCCGAGTCGTTCACGCCCCGCGACCGCGCTCACCTGCGGGGTGTCACCGGGCTGTGCGCCGGCCGGCTGCGTGCCTTCGACGCACCGCCGGAGCGGTCCGCCGACGCCGCCACGGACGCGGTGCAGGAACTGTTCGACGCGCTGCCGCTCGCGGCGATGCTGCTCACCCCGCTGAGCACCGCGTCGGGTGAGACCGAGGACTTCCGGGTGGAGGCCGCGACCGCTCAGGCGGGCGATCTGCTGGGCCGTCCCGGTGAGGAGCTGGCCGGGCGGCGGCTGCTGGAGTTCCGGCCCGCTCTGGCGGGCGAGCCGCTGTGGTGGGGCTGCGTGCACACACTGGCCACTGGGGAGCCGTACGAGAGCGAGCAGTTCGCGCACGAGGAGGTCCTGGCGGGCATCGCCGCGCTCTCCACGTACACGGCGCGGGTGGCGCCGCTGGGCGACGCACTGGTCGTCAGCTGGGTCCGGAGCGGCTCCTCCGACCGGCAGGAGCAGCGGCTGGCGGATCTCCAGCGGCTGGGCAACCTCGGCTGGGCGAACTGGAACCTGGCCACCCTGGAGGCCTCCTGGTCGACCCAGGTGTTCGCCATCTTCGGCCGGGACCCCGCGGACGGCCCGGTGGGTCTCGCCGGTCTTCCGGAGCTCGCGCTGCCCGAGGACGCGCCCGCGCTGACCCGTGCCGTCCGCGCGCTCGTCGACGACGGCCGGGCGTTCGACCTGCCGTTCCGCATCAGGACGTCCGGGGTCATCCGGCATCTGCGCCTGGTGGCCGAGACCGTGGCCGACATGCACGGCACGCCCGTCGAAGTGCACGGTGTCGTACAGGACTTGACCGACCAGCGGCGTGCGGAGCTGGCCCTGGTCGAGAGCGAGCAGGCGATCCTCACGCAGAACGACGTGCTCCGGGCCGAGCGGACCCTGGCGTCCCGGCTTCAGCACGCGCTGCTGCCGATGGCCAACCGGCCGGTGCAACTGGCGGGACTGCGCGTCGAGGTCGCCTACCTGCCCGCCCAGTCGGGGGTGCACGTCGGCGGCGACTGGTTCAGCGCCGTGGAACTGCCCGACGACGGGGCGCTGCTGGTGGTCGGCGATGTCGCCGGGCACGGCGTCGGCGCCGTCGCCACGATGGCGCAGCTCCGCTTCACCGCGAAGGGCATGGTCATCACCGGCTCGTCGCTGACCGGCGCGCTCGCCCGGTTGAACACGCTGCTGCTGCACTCCCGCGACTCCCATGCGACGGCCACGATGGTGCTGGCCCGCTACAACCCCCGGCAGCGGCGCCTGGTCTGGGCCCAGGCCGGGCATCCCCCGCCCCTGCTGCTGCGGGACGGCGAGGCGCGGTATCTGCGCCGGCCCCGCGGCATGGTGCTCGGGGCGACCTCCACGCCGGTCTACGAAGAGACGGAGTGCCGCCTCGAACCGGGCGACCGGCTCATCCTCTTCACCGACGGTCTGGTCGAGCACCCTCCGGAGAGCATCGACCGAGGGATGGAGCGGCTCGCCGAGGCGGTGGCGGCTCCGCACACCGACGGGCCCGGATCGCTCGGGCCGTTGCTCGCGCGGATGCTCCCGGAGGAGCGGCGGGACGACGTGTGCGTGGTGGACGTCAGGGTTCCGAGGGTCCCGAAGCGGTAGGGCAGGCCGGGGCCCCGGGGCGGGACTCACCGCGGTGTCGCAGGCGGGGTGCGAGATCAGTCGACCGGGTGACCCGGCGCGATGGCCTGGGCGTCGGACAGACGCAGCAGGTGACCCTCGTACGCCTCCTGTCCGCCCCATTCGACCGGGTCGAGAACGAAGCCGATGTGGTCTCCGCCGCCGGCACGCGTCACGATCCGGCCGACGAACCAGGCCGGCACGTCCTCCAGGACGACGGCCCCTCCGTACGCCTCCCTCAGCGGCAGCCCCTGGAACTTGTCCGTCCGGTCGCCGGTGCGCCCACCGAACAGCTCGGCGAGGCCGCGCTGTTCACGGTCGAGCAGGTGCACGGCCAGCACCTCGGCGTTCCGGGCCACCCGGAAGGTGTGGTTGAGCTCGGACAGCCACACCACGAACCGCACGGGCCGGATCGAACACTGCGAGGCGAACCCGACCAGACAGCCCGCCCGTTCGCCCTCCGCGACGGCCGTGACCACGCACATGTCGGAATCCAGCAGACCGACGAACGCGTCCATGCCCACACCACCACACCTCCGCCACCGTGGCTGACACCTCTCGTCCTCACCTCACCATGCCGGGAGTGGGGGTGCCATGCCGGGACACGGTGCCGCCGCCGGGGCCGATGCGACCCGACAGCAGAGGCAGGCGACGCCCGTCAGCTCGTGTTCGCCGCGGTGCGGGACTCCAGGGCCGTGCGGGTGTCGTTGCCGTAGACGCCTGTCTCGTCGCCGCGGATGCCGTACCAGAGTTGGAAACGGGCTACCGCCGCGGTCAGGGTGGGGTCGTAGCTGCCGCTGGTGGAGCCGTCCCGGTAGACGTCCGGGATGCGCAGGAGGCGTTCCTGGAGTTCGGTGACCTCGGGGCCGGTGGCTCCCTCGCGAAGGGTGCCGGGGCCGTCGGGGTCGGCCGGAACGGCGGCGGGTGGGGTGGGGGTGGGCGTAGCGGCAGGCGTGGGGGCGGACGCGGTCGGGCGGGGGGCGGGGGCCGCGGTGTCCTCGGTCTTCTCGCCGCGGAGCAGCAGCGCACCGCCGAAGCCGATCACCGCCGCCGCGACGACCGCCACCGCTGTGGCGGCGCGGCGCAGTCCGGATCCGGGGCGTACGGCACGGCCGTCACGGCGGGCTCGGGCCACCGGCGGGATCTCCTGCGTCAGGGCCTCGGAGCCGGGCGGCGGTCCCGGCAGAGCGACGGATTCGTAGCCGCCGGACTCGGGTACGCCGGACGCGGAGGCGGTCTGTTCCCGGTACTCCCGCATCAGTTCGGCCAGCCCGTCGGTGCGGCGGGGCCGCAGGACGCGTATGGGTTCGAGGGCCGGGCCGTCGTGCGGCTGCCGGGGCTCGGACGGTGTCGACACGCTGCTCTCCTTCCGTCCGGGCTCACAGGCGCCCGTCTTCGAGGATCGTTCCGCCGCTAGATACGCGGCTTCCGGGCCAGGAGTTCAGAGAGCACTCAGTTCCTTCCGATGACTGCACTGAGTGCCATCGGCGGCCTTTCGGGTGCTACGTTCCAGCCCATGAGCTCCGAGAAAGCCGACCTCGGGAACGGAAAGCCGCCGATGCGGGACGCCCTGGTGGCGGCGGCCTTCCAGTTGTTCCTCGAGCGGGGTTACGAGCAGACCACCGTCGACGACATCGTGGCGCTCGCCGGCGTCGGACGGCGCTCGTTCTTCCGCTACTTCCCCTCCAAGGAGGACGTGGTCTTCCCGGACCACGAGCGGTGCCTGGCCGACATGACGGCCTTCCTGGCGGAGGGCTCGGACGACGACGAGCCCGTGCGGCGGGTCTGCGACGCGGCGCGGCTCGTGCTGCGGATGTACGCCGAGAACCCGACGTTCTCCGTCCAGCGTTACCGCCTGACCAAGCAGGTCCCCGGGCTGCGCGCCTACGAACTGTCGGTGGTGTGGCGCTACGAGCGCGCCCTCGCCGAGTATCTGCGCCGGCGTTTCGCGGCCCGCCGGGACGGGACCCTGCAGGCCGACGTGATCGCGGCGGCGGTGGTCGCGGCACACAACAACGCGCTGCGCTCCTGGCTGCGTTCGGACGGACAGGACGAGGCCGGCGCCACGGTGGACCACGCGCTGGCGTACGTGCAGTCGGCCTTCGGCAGCACGCCGGCACCGGTGGCGGACCCGCAGCCGGAGGACGTGGTGGTCGTCGTCTCGCGGCGCGGAGCGCCTCTGTGGCGGGTCGTGCAGGAGATCGAGTCGACGCTGGGGCGATCCTGAAGGTCCGCACATTCGAGGGTACGGAGTGCCTTTACGAGTGGCACTGAGTGCCATACGCTGTGCTGCGTGCACGGTGGCACGGCGAACCGGGCACGCGTGTGCGCGGGAGACCGCGCACCCGGGATTCCGCCCGAGTGCAGGGAGTTGACCAGCGTGTACCACCACCCAGGAAGCGTCACTCAGCAGGCCGCCGGATCCTCCATGGGTCTCCTCGACCCGAGGGCCCAGGACACGGACGCCATCCTCTTCCAGCGCTGCACCTGGTGCGGCACCGCCATGTTCCACCGCCTGCTGTGTCCGGTCTGCCGGGGCAGCGACCTGCGGACGGAGCGCAGCGAGGGCACGGGCACGGTGCGCCACTCCACGGTGGTGCACCGCAACACACCCGCGGCGCGCAATGTGTCCATGATCGAGATGGCCGAGGGGTTCGTCGTGCGCGGCCGGGTGATGGGCCCGCCGATCGGCATCCACAGCGGGGACCGGGTGCGGCTCTCCACGGCCAAGGACCCGGTACGGAGCGAGCCGGTCTTCCAGCTGCTGGACGAGCCGTACCGGGCCTGGAGCTGACCGTCCTTCAGCCTGCGGGCTCGGCGTCTTGGGGTGCGAGAACGATCCGCAGACCCACGGTGCCGTCCAGGCCCCGGCGCAGCCGGCTGCCGAGCAGGGTGAGCCGGCCCGTGAGGCCGTACTTGCGGGCGATCAGCTTCCGGTAGCGGGCGGTGGTGGCGGGGTCGCTGATCTCCGCCGTCGCGGGCACCGGCTCGCCGGTGGGGTTGCCGCGCAGGTCACAGGGGCCGACCAGGACGTCGGCGCGGTTGCGGATCCGCTTGACCTTCCAGGAGTCGGCCACCGTCCAGACGCCGAGCGCGTCCCCGTCGCGTACCACCCAGACGGGGGTGGCGACCGGCGTACCGTTCCTGCGGTAGCTGGTGATCAGCAGGTATTTGCCCGCACCCAGTTCGTCCAGCGCACTGTCGTCCATGGCGGGCAGTGTATGAGCGTGACCCGCGCGGCGCGCCCCCGGGTCAGCGCAGCGCGGCGGCCATCGCGCGCACCGCTTCCGTGATCACCTCGGGCGAGGCCGCCAGGTTGAGGCGGACGTGCCCGGCGCCGCCGGTGCCGAAGGGCAGGCCGGAGTTGAGGGCCACACGGCCGCGGTGCAGGAAAACGTCCGCCGGGTCCCCGCCGAGGCCGAGCGCGCGGCAGTCGAGCCAGGCGAGGTAGGTGGCGTCACCCGGGCGGTAGCGGACCGCGGGCAGGTGCTCGGCCAGCAGATCCGCGAGCAACCGCCGGTTGGTGTCGAGGCCGGTCAGCAGGGCGTCCAGCCAGGCGACGCCGTCACGCAGGGCGGCGGTGTGGGCGATGATGCCGACGTGGCTCGGTCCGTGCCCGACCTCCTCGGGCATCCGGGCCAGGTCGGCGACGGCCCCTGGCCCGGCGATCGCGAGGGCGGCCTTGAGCCCGGCGAGGTTCCAGGCCTTCGAGGCCGACATCAGCGACAGGCCGCGCTCGGCGCCCGGCACGCTCAGGTACGGCACGAAGTCCCTGCCACCGACCACCAGCGGCGCGTGGATCTCGTCGGCGACGACCCGCACGCCGTACCGCTCGGCGAGCGCGGCGACGGCGGACAGTTCCTCCTCCGTGTGGACGACGCCGGTCGGGTTGTGCGGGCTGCACAGCAGGTAGGCGGCCCGCCCTCCGCCCGAGACCGCCTGCCGGAAGGACTCCTCCAGGGCACCGGGGTCGATACGCCCGTCCGCCCCGAGCGGAGCCTCCGCCACACGCCGGTCCATGTGCGCGATGAACTGGTAGAACGGCGGATACACCGGCGGGTTCACGACCACCGCGTCCCCGCTCCCGGTGACCAGCTTGAGCATCTCGACGACGCCCAGCATGACGTCGGGCACGATCGCGGTGCGCTCCACGGCGAGCCCGTCCCAGTTCCACCGCTTCTCGGCGAAGGCCGCCAGCGCCTCCGCGTAGGCCGTGCCGGCGGGGTAGCCGGTGTCCCCGAGGGCGAGTGCGTCGGTGACGGCCCGCACGACGGGCTCGGCGAGCGGCACGTCCATCTCGGCCACCCACAGGGGCAGCACGTCCTCCGGGTAGGTGCGCCACTTCATGCTCGTACGGCGACGGAGGCGGTCGAGGGAGAGGACTCGCAGCGGATTCGGTTCACCGGACGTCTCGTGCGGGATCCTGGTCATGGTCACACGATAGAAGGCTGTGCGGTGAGCGGGAATCTTACGGACGGGGTGCGGGGCGGGGCCGGCGGGCGGTTCCTGGAGATCGCCTGCGACGAGTCGGGGTCGGACGGCGAGAACCTCACCGGCGGGAACACGGACGTGTTCGCGCACGCCAGTGTCTCGCTGTCCGTGACGTCGGCCGCGGCGGCCGTACGGGAGATCCGGGACCGGATCAGATCGCCAGCGGAGGAGTACAAGGCGAACCACCTGCTGCGGGAGAAGCACCGCGCGGTGCTGGAGTGGCTGCTGGTGCCGGAGGGCCCGATACACGGGCAGGCGCGGGTGCATCTCATGGAGAAGTCGTTCTTCGTGGTGGACCGGACGGCCGGTCTGCTGCTGGGCGACCCGGCCGCGGCGGTCGTCCTGTTCCGCGAGGGACGCCGGACCTTCGGGGAGGAGGGCTGGCGGGCCTTTCTGGAGGCGGCCAACAGGCTCCTGCGGGTCCGCAACAACGGAGAGCCGGGCGCCCCCGTCGAGGGGTTCTACGACACGGTCGACGCCCTGCGGCAGGCGCATCCGCACACCGACGCCGGGAGGGTCCTGGCCCGGCTCGGGGCGACCCGGTCCCGCGCGGTGTCCTATCGGGCCGGCTTCCTGGACGGACCGCCCCTGATCCCGGTGCTCAACCCGCTGCTCCCGGCGATCGTGCGAACGTCCGCGCTCTGGAGCGGGGACGGGCGGGAGGTCCGTCTGGTGCACGACCGGCAGAACATGCTGACGCCCGACCGCATCGCGTGGATCGGGGAGGCGGCCCGGCGTGCGGGGGTCGCACTGGCCGGGCTGCGGCTCGTCGTCGCGCGCGAGGACGCGCGGGTGCAGGTGGCGGACTTCCTGGCCGGGATCGCCCGCAAGATCGCCTCCGACGAGCTGAACGGGCGCGGGGACCGCGAGCTCACCGCCCTGCTGCGGCCCTATGTCGATCCGGCCTCGGTGTGGGGCGACACCCGGAGCCTGGCGCTGCTCGCGGCCCCGGCCGCTCCGGTCACCGGCCCGGCGGTGAAGAGATCACGCGCGCGCTGAACACGGCGCGGCTCCGCTCCGTATGGAGAACAGGGCGCTCAACTCAAGGAGGGCCCCGCGGTGTTCGCACCGCGATGTTCGGGTTCGGGAGCCATGCATGAGGCACGCACGACGACGGGTCGTCCGGCGAGTGACACAGCTGGCGGCCGTCGGCGGACTCCTCCTCGGAGGAACGATGGTCACCACCGCTGTGGCGAGCGAGCCCCCCGGCTCGACCGTCGGCGTGCCCTATTCGGCGAAGCCGGGCACGGGCATGGGCACCGACCTCGTGTCCCGGCTCGGGACCTCCCGCACGGCGGGCAGCTGGGTCGACTCGTCCGGGCGCCCGGTCGTCGCGGTCACCGACGAGAAGGCGGCCGCCGAGGTCGAGCGCGCGGGCGCCAAGGCAAAGATGGTGCGCCACAGCATGAGCGCCCTCAAGTCCGCCACGTCGACGCTGCGTTCGGCGCCGCGGGTGGCCGGGACCTCCTGGGCCCTGGACTATCAGAACAACCAGGTCGTCGTGCGGGGCGACAGCACGGTCTCCTCGTCCGACTGGTCCCGGCTGACCGAGGTCGCGGACGGCATCGGCGGCTTTGTGCGCATGGAGCGCACCGAGGGCACGTTCACGACGCGCATCAACGGCGCGGAGCCGATCCTGTCGACCGCCGGACGCTGTTCCGCGGGCTTCAACGTGACGGACGGGACGACCGACTACATCCTCACGGCGGGGCACTGCGGACCCGACGGCTCCGTCTGGTTCTCCGACGACCGGGGCCGCGACCAGGTCGGCACGTCGCTGAAGGGGAGCTTTCCCGGCGACGACTACTCCCTGGTGAAGTACGACAGCGGCAAGGCGGGCAAGGGCGCGGAGGTCGTCGCGGTCGGCGAGGGCGAGGGTGTGCGGATCACGGGTGTGGCCGATGCCGAGGTCGGGGAGAAGATCTTCCGCAGCGGCAGCACCAGCGGGTTGCGCGAGGGCGAGGTGACGGCGCTGAACGCGACGGTCAACTACCCCGAGGGCACGGTCACCGGGCTGATCGAGACGAACGTGTGCGCCGAACCGGGCGACAGCGGCGGCCCGATGTTCGCCGACGGGATCGCGCTCGGCCTGACCTCGGGCGGCAGCGGGGACTGCAGGGCGGGCGGCACGACGTTCTTCCAGCCGGTGACGAAGGCGCTGACCGAGCTGGGAGTCAAGCTGATCGTGGCCGAGCAGGCCGGTGGCGCCGCGCCCGCGCCGTCGGCCTCGGGTGCCGCTTCGCCCGGCTCGTCGGCACCGGTGACGGGCGAGGACGTGGCGGGGGTGCTGACCCGCCTCACCGACCCGCGCAACGTCGGCCCCGGCCTGCTCGTCATCGCGGGCAGCCTCCTCGCCCTGGTGGCTACCCGCTGGATCCGCACGGAGCAGGACCGCAAGGCGTATCGGCAGTACTACTCGGCCACTTGGGGATGATGGCTGCCGGATCGGGGGCGCCTCGGCGGACGTCCGGGGCGCATGAGAGAGGTGCATGAAAGAAGGGCACCCCCTTGGTCAGGGGTGCCCGGGGGACGAGGGTCCGGGGTGTCCGCGGATCTGAATGACGCTCAGGCCGCCGGCACGGACTGCGGGGCCGCGGCGGCCCACTCCAGGACGAGCCGCCGGTACTCCTCGCGCTGCTCGACACTCAGTGTCCCGCCCGACCGGCGCCACAGGGCCCGGATCTCCTCGTTGACCTCGTCAGCCGATCGCTCGGATGAGGATTCAACAGTGGTGGACATGCTGTGAAGCATACGATCCCGGACGTGAAGACGATGTGAGTAATCACGAGCCAATCGGGCATTCCGGACAGTGTTACTGATCACGTCCATCTCCCGGTAAACGTGAGGCTGTTCACGCTTCGGCCGATCCCAGGACCAGCACCTTGATAGCCAGCACGGCGGCGCCGCGCGCCCAGTCGTGAAAATCGGACACCTTCGTCTCGAGATCGACCGGTGCGGCCAGGGGGTGCCGGTTGTCGCGGATGACCTCCTCGACCGTGTCGCCCGCCACATCCATCAGCCCGACCCCCTCCCCCGCCAGCAGGATCTTCTGCGGCATCACGAAGTTGGAGATCTGGGCGACGAGCGTGCCCAGCGCGCGTGCGGCCTCGCCGATGACCCGGGCGGGCATCGGCTCCCCGGCGGCGGCCAGCGCGAGGATCTCCTCGTAGGTCCGGTCGCGGCCGGTGGCGGCCTGGACCTGGTAGCGGATGTTGGGGATGGTCAGCAGCGAGACGGCGCTGCCGCGCCGGCCGTCCGGGGTGAGCGGGCCGCTCGGGTCCACGATCCAGTGACGGCCGAAGCCGCGGTCCTCCTCGGCGCAGGACACCCGCTTCCCGCCCAGGACGAGCCCGTAGCCGATGCCGGCGCCGATGGTGAGGACGGCGAAGCGGTCCAGACCGCGCCCGGCGCCGAACCAGGTCTCCGCCTCGACCAGGGCGGCGACGTCGTTCTCGACGACCACGGGCAGTCCGGTGCGCTCCTCGACGAGTTCGCCGAGGGGGACGTCGCGCCACAGCAGGAACGGGGACTCTCCGACCACGGCACGGTCCCGGACGAAGCCGCCGACCCCGATGCCGATCCCGGCGAGCCGGGGGTGCTCGGCGGCCAGTTCGGCGGTCATGGCGCCGAGCACATCGGCGACCCCGGCGGGGTCGTGGGTGGTGAGCGGACGGTCGTGGCGGGCGACGATGTGGCTGCGGAGGGTGGTGACGACGCAGTAGACCGTATCCTCGGTGATCTTGAAGCCGAGGAAGGAACCGGAGTCGGCGACGATGTCCAGCGGCTGCGAGGGACGGCCCTGGCGGGTCTCCGCAGGCGCTCCGGCCTCGGCCGCCTCGACCAGCAGGTTCGACTCGATCAGCGGCTTGGTCAGCCGGGTGAGGCTGCCGGGCGACAGTCCCAGCCTCCGGGCGAGCTCGGTCCGGGACAGCGGGCCGTGGACGAGTACTTCGATCGCCACGGAGCGCTCCCCCGCGCTCAGCGGCAGCCAGTCGGCGGTGCCTGCGGTCATGTACGTCCGACTCCCCTCAGCCCTTTTTTTCACACCGAAACCAACATGACCACTCTAAGGCGATGAGGGTTCCTGCGAAAAGATGTTTGCGCACCCCTTGACGCAGCAATTGTTTCGCACCAAAAGTAAGTCCCGCCAGAGGACGAGCCGCCGTATGCGAGGGAGTCGCCCGATGACCATCGCCTCCAGCAGTCCTCCGTCGCGTCTGCCCGCGGGCGGCGCCGCGGAGGCACGCAGCAAACCCAGGACACGCCGGACCGAGGTGGGGGACAACCGGGGAGACGGACGGCTGGCCGCGGTGTTCATCGCGCCGGCGCTGCTCGGCTTCCTGGTCTTCCTGCTCTGGCCGACGCTCCGGGGCATCTACCTGAGCTTCACCCGCTTCAACCTGCTGACGCCGGCGGAGTGGGTCGGCCTGGACAACTACGTCCGCATGGTCAACGACCCCATCTTCTGGGACTCGCTGTGGGTCACCGTCGAGTACGTCGTGATCAACATCGGCGTGCAGACGGTCGCTGCGCTCGCCATGGCCGTCCTGCTGCAGCGGCTGACCCAGTCGGCGATGCTGCGCGGGATCGTGCTCACGCCGTACCTGATGTCGAACGTCGTGGCCGGCCTCGTCTGGCTATGGATCCTCGACACACAGCTCGGCATCGGCAACGAGATCATCAGCGCACTCGGCGCCGACCGCATCCCGTTCCTCGCCGACGAGACCTGGGCCATCCCGACGATCGCGCTCATCAACGTGTGGCGGCACGTCGGCTACACCGCCCTGCTGCTCTTCGCCGGCCTCCAGGCGATCCCGAACGACATGTACGAGGCGGCCAGGGTAGACGGCGCGAGCGAGTGGCGGATGTTCTGGCGGATCACCATGCCGCTGCTGCGGCCGATCCTCGCGGTCGTGCTGATCATGACCGTGATCGGGTCGTTCCAGGTGTTCGACACCGTCGCGGTGACCACCGCGGGCGGTCCGGCGAACGCGACCAACGTGCTCCAGTTCTACATCTACGGCTCCGCCTTCGGGCGCTTCCAGTTCGGCTACGCCTCGGCCATGTCCGTCGCCCTGCTGGTCGTGCTGAGCGCGATCACCATCCTCCAGTACCGGCTCACCCGGGCCGGCCGGACCGACCTCGGCTGACGGAAGGGAGACACCGACATGGCCACCGTGACGACAACGACGCCCACGACCCTGCGGCCGGTCCGGCGCAGGTTCCCCTTCGGGCGAGCCGCCGCCTGGACCGTGATGGGACTGATCGTCCTCATCACCCTGCTGCCGTTCTACTGGATCCTGCGCACCGCGCTCTCCACCAACGCCGGCCTGAGCGCCGACCCGACCAACCCGCTGCCGGTGGACCTCACCACAAGCGGATTCGAGCGGGCCCTGGGACTGCAGTCGGCCGAGGAGGCCGTCAAACAGGGCGGCGCGGGCGGCGGGCTCGACTTCTGGCGCTACCTGCTCAACTCCGTGCTGGTCTCGACCCTGATCACCGGCTGCCAGATCTTCTTCTCCGCGATGGCCGCGTACGCCTTCTCACGGCTGCGCTGGCGGGGCCGGGACAAGGTCTTCGGGCTGTTCCTGGCCGGGATGATGGTGCCGGCCATCTTCACACTGCTGCCGAACTTCGTGCTCATCAAGCAACTGCACCTGATCGACACGCTCCTCGGTATCGCGCTGCCCACCATGTTCATGACGCCGTTCGCGGTGTTCTTCCTGCGGCAGTTCTTCATGAACATCCCGAGTGAGGTCGAGGAGGCCGCGCTGCTCGACGGCGCCGGGAAGATCAAGATCTTCTTCCGGGTGGTGCTGCCGATGGCGTCCACGCCGATCATCACGCTGGGCGTGCTGACGTACATCACCTCCTGGAACGACTACTTCTGGCCGCTGATGGTCTCCTACAGCGACAGCTCGCGGGTGCTGACCGTGGCACTGGCGGTCTTCCGGGCGCAGACCCCGGCGACCGGCGTCGACTGGTCCGGGCTCATGGCGGCGACGCTGATCGCCGCGCTGCCGATGCTCGTGCTCTTCGCCTGCTTCGCGCGCCGCATCGTCAGCTCCATCGGCTTCACCGGGATCAAGTAAGGGGACTGTGATGCGAATTCGACTTCGTCCGCTCATAGCGGCGACCGGAGCGCTGGCGCTGTCCCTGGTCAGCGGATGCGCGCAGTCAGGCGCCGCCGGATCCTCCGCGAACACGGTCACGTACTGGCTGTGGGACGCCAACCAGCTGCCCGCCTACCAGGCCTGCGCCAAGGGGTTCGAGAAGGAGAACCCGGGGCTGAAGGTGAAGATCACGCAGCTCGGCTGGAGCGACTACTGGACCAAGCTCACCGCCGGGTTCATCGCCGGCACCGCGCCGGACGTGTTCACCGACCACATCCAGAACTTCGGCCAGTTCGCCGATCTGAAGGTCCTCGAACCGCTCGACGACCTCGGCATCAAGGACTCCGACTACCAGCCGGGCCTCGCCGCCAACTGGGTCGGCAAGGACGGCCACCGCTACGGCACTCCGAAGGACTGGGACACCGTCTCGCTGTTCTACAACTCGAAGATGACCGAGGAGGCCGGGCTCAGCGCCGAGCAGCTCAACAGCCTGTCCTGGAACCCGAAGGACGGCGGCACCTTCGAGCAGGCCATCGCCCACCTCACGATCGACAGGAAGGGCAAGCGGGGCGACGAGCCGGGCTTCGACAAGAACAACGTCAAGGTGTACGGCATGGCCACGGGCGGCGGCGGCTTCGGCGACGGCCAGACGCAGTGGAGCCCCTTCACCGGCTCCGCCGGGTGGAACTACCTGAACAAGCCGCGCTGGGGCACGAAGTACCAGTACGACAGCAAGACCTTCCAGTCGGTCGTCGACTGGTACTTCGGCCTGGCGAAGAAGGGCTACATGCCGCCGCTGTCGGACTACAACATCCAGTCCAACCAGCAGAACACGCAGATCGCGGCGGGGAAGGCGGCCACCACCTTCGACGGGGCCTGGATGATCTCCACCTACGCGGGCTTCAAGGGCCGGGACATGAAGACCGCCCGGACGCCGGTCGGTCCGACCGGCAAGCGCGCCACCATGATGAACGGCCTCGCCGACTCCGTCACCAAGGCCTCCAGGAACAAGGCGGGCGCCAAGAAGTGGGTGGCGTATCTGGCCTCGGACAAGTGCCAGACCGTCGTCGGCAAGTACGGCGTCGTCTTCCCCGCCACCGCGGCCGGCACCGAGGCCGCCGTCGCCGCGTACCGGAAGAAGGGCCTCGACGTCTCGTCGTTCACCGACCCGGTGGCCGACAAGAAGCACGCCCGGACCTTCTCGTACCCGATCGCCAGCTACTCCGCGGACATGACGGCGCTCATGCAGCCGGCGATGGAGGACATCTACGGGAACGGAAAGCCCGTCAGCAGCCTCGACCAGACCAACGACCAGATCAACCTGATCCTCTCGCAGTGATCACCCGCACAGTGAAGGGCATGTCTCCCATGACGTTCTCCATCGGCATCGTCGGCGCCGGACAGTTCTCGGGCCAGTTCGCCACCCTTTTCCAGGCCCACCCCGGCGTCAGCGACGTCTACGTCACCGACCTGCTGCCCGAGCGGGCCGAACAGCTCGCCGCCGCGCAGGGCCTCGCCGGTACCTTCCCGTCGTACCAGGCCATGCTGGAGTCGGAGGACGTCGACGCGGTCGCGATCTTCACCCAGCGCTGGACGCACGGTCCGCTGGTGCTGCAGGGCCTCAACGCCGGCAAGCACGTGTACTCCGCGGTTCCCATGGCGATCAGCACGGAGGAGATCGCGGCGATCATCGACACGGTCAAGGCCACCGGCCTGACGTACATGATGGGCGAGACCAGCGAGTACAACCCGGCGACCGTGCACGCCCGCAACCAGATCGCCGAGGGCGCCTTCGGGCGGCTCTTCTACGCCGAGGGCGACTACGTCCACGACATGGACCTGGGCTTCTACGAGGCCTACCAGTACAGCGGCGGCGAGAACTGGAAGGCCACCGCCAGCTATCCCCCGCTGCTGTACCCGACGCACGCCATCGGCGGGGTGCTGGGCGCCTGGCAGACGCACGCCGTGAGCGTGTCGGCGATCGGTGTCCTCGACGACCGGGGCGACGGCGTCTTCGACAAGGACGTCAGCCAGTTCGGCAACGACTTCTCCAACGCCACCGCGCTGTTCGAGGTCGCCGGCGGCGGCTCGTTCCGTACGAACGAGTTCCGGCGGGTCGGCTACCCCTCGCACATACGCGAGTCGCGCTTCCGCTTCTTCGGCACCGAGGCGAGCATGGAACAGCTCGCCACGGTCGCCCTGTGGCAGGACAAGCAGGGCGTGAAGGACATCAGCGAACTGCTGGAGCCCAAGCCCACCATGGCTCCCGACGACCCGTCGCTGCAGCACATCGCGCCGGAGCTGCGGGCCGCCTTCACCTCCGGGTCGGCGCCCGTGCACGACCGGGAGCGGCTGCCGAGGGAGTTCGACAACCTGCACAACGGCCACGAGGGCAGCCACCACTTCCTGGTGGACGACTTCGTGACCGCCGTCAACTCGCGCACCCTGCCGTCGGTGAACGCGTGGGTGGCCGCCCGCTACACCTTGCCGGGCATCATCGCGCACGAGTCCGCGCGGCAGGGCGGGGTCCGGCTGGAGATCCCGGACTTCGGGGACGCGCCCCAGTAGGAGGCTTGCGGGCCGGGTGCCTGGGATCAGGTGCCCGGCTTGCGGCCGTACACGAAGACGTCGTCGTTCTTCTTCAGCAGCGACCAGTACTTCTTGGCGTCGGTCTTGGTCATGTTGACGCAGCCGCGCGAGCCGGGCGGGTTCCACATGCTGACGCTCGCCTGGTGGAAGGCCTGACCGCCGTCGAAGAACTGGGCGTAGGGCATCGGCACGTCGTAGATGGAGGAGACGTGGTCGATGTTGCGCCAGTAGATCTTCTTCAGGCCCGTGCGGGTCTCGTCGCCGTCGCGGCCCGTGCGGACCGGGACGGGACCGTAGACGAGCTTCTTGCCGTCCTGGATCCAGCTCAGCTGGAGGGTCAGGTTCACACAGGCGATCCGGCCCTTGTTGACCGGGCACTTGCCGTCCTTGTTGGGGTTCGTCCCGACGGCCTTCTGCTTCAGCATCAGGTCCATCACGCCCCAGGTGACGGGTCCGGCGTAGCCGGCGTTCGGGGAGATGCCGTGCTTGGTCTGGAAGGCGCGGATCGCCTTGCAGTCGGTGGCGGACTGCTTGCCGTCGACCGGACGGCCGAGGAACCTCTCCACCTGCTTCTGGTACGGGCCGGTCTGTGTGGTGCAGCTCGCGGCCTGCGCCGGGGTGGCGCCGAGCGCGAGTGTGAGCGGTGCCACCAGGCCGGTGACCCCGAGTGCGACGGCTCCCCGTCTGCGTACGTCCCCCATGGCTCGTCCTGCCCTTTCGCGGAGATGGTCTGCGGTGTTCTGCCAGCTAGACGGGCGAAGGGGCGGTTCGGTTGTGCGGGAGTTCAGCCTGCGTCGAAACGGTGACATAGTTCACCGCGCCTGCATGCCGTTGACGGAGCCGATAGCGGCGACGGCGCCGCGCCCCGAGGCGGCCAGGTGTGGCAGTGCGGCACGGCAGCAGCGGTACGCGCCGGACAGGGGGACGTCGAGGTCGCGCGCCCACGACTCGTCCGGTTCGTACTCGAAGAGGGGCGCGTCGGGCGAGCAGTGGGCGGCGCTGTTGACCAGAACGTCGAGCGCGCCGAGCGTGTCCACGGCGTGGGCTACGGCGGCCTCGACCGCCGCCTGGTCGGCCACGTCGCACGCGCGCCCCTCGGCGGTGAGTCCCTGGTCCCGCAGGGCCCGCGCGGTTCGCGTGGCCGCCGCCGGGTCCTGGTCGGCCACCAGGACCCACGCGCCTTCCCCAGCGAACCGGCGGGCGGTGGCGGCGCCGATGCCGCGTGCCCCGCCGGTGATGAGAACCCCGTACCGTTCCTGTGGACTGAGCAGGAGTGAGCCTACTCAGCCGCACGCCCCGAACGGTCTCGGGCGCACTGGTCCCCGGCGTGCTCAGCCCCGGGACAGCGACGCGCATCCTGTACGTGGTCCGATGCAAGGAGGCCAGTGGCTCAGCGGTAGCCGCTGGTGTCGGCCGGCTTGCCCGCGTCCTGGACCTCGACGAGGTAGCGCCAGGCGTCCGGGCGGCTGCCGTCCACATCGGTGAAGCCGTAGACCTGGGCGAGGCCGCCGCTGGAGAGGGACTGGCCGTTCCAGCGCGCCACCTCCGGGTCGGCGGCGAGCGCGGCCACGGCCCGGCCGACGTAGCGCGGGGTCTCCGAGATGGCGAAGTGGGGGACGCGCTCCAGGGCGTCGCGCCAGTTCTCCTCCCGCACCTCGAAGCCCTCCAGCATGATCTCCGAGCGGAGCCAGCCGGGGGTGAGGGCGACGGCGGTGGCGCCGCGCGGGCCGAGCTCGTGGCCGAGGGCGAAGGCCATGCGCAGAACGGACGTCTTGGCGAGGTCGTAGAAGAAGCTCACGCGGTAGTTGTCGCGGTTGTAGTCGGCGGTGCCGTCGGTGACCTCGACGACCAGGCCGCCGGGGTGACGCAGCAGCAGGGGCAGGGCGTGGTGGCTGGTGATCGCGTGTGTCTCGACGGCGAGCCGGAGCAGGTGCAGCCCGTTGTCGAGGTCGTGCTCCCAGACCGGGGCGTCCCATGCGAAGAGCTTCTCGCCGCCCCAGATGTCGTTGACGAGGACGTCGAGGCGCCCCTGCTCGTCGTCGATCCGCTCCACGAGGGTGCGGACCTGTGCCGGGTCGAGGTGGTCGGTGGGTACGGCGATGCCCTGTCCGCCGGCCTCGGTGACCAGGTCGGCGGTGTCCTCGATGGTCTCGGGCCGGTCGTACTCCGAGCGGCGGGTGCGCGTGCTGCGTCCGGTGACGTAGACGGTGGCGCCCGCCGCGCCGAGTTCCACCGCCATGCCCCGTCCGGCGCCCCGGGTCGCACCGGCGACCAGTGCGACCTTGCCCTTCAGCGGAGCTGACATGTCCGACCTCCCGTGATCTTGGCTGCTCGTCGCATTCAGGGTGACGGGTAAGCCGGACATCCTCTGTCGCCTTTTGCGGGCGACACGCGGTCAGTGCCCCCGGGTGATCCACTCCTGGAGGTGGGGCGCCTCCGCACCGATGGTCGTGGCGTCCCCGTGCCCGGTGAGGACCTTCGTCGCGGGCGGCAGCGTGAGCAGCCGGTCGCGGATCGAGTCGATGATCGTCGGGAAGTGCGAGAAGGAGCGGCCGGTGGCGCCGGGGCCGCCCTGGAAGAGGGTGTCTCCGGTGAAGACGGTGGCGAGACCGGGGTCGTACAGGCACACCGCGCCGGGCGCGTGCCCCGGGGTGTGCAGGACGCGCAGGTCGGCGCCGCCGGCCTCGATCGTCTGGCCGTCGACCAGCCAGGCGTCGGGCGCGCGGTCCGGGTGGGTCTGCTTCCACAGCGGCAGGTCGTCGTGGTGCAGCCAGATCGTGGCGCCGGTGCGCTCGGCGAGGGCGGGGGCGGCGTCGATGTGGTCGTTGTGGGCGTGGGTGCACACGATGGCCGTGAGCCGGCGGTCCCCGACGGCCCGGGCGATGGCGTCGGCGTCGTGGGCGGCGTCGATGACGACCGCCTCGTGGTCGTCGCCGACGATCCACACGTTGTTGTCGACGTCCCAGGTGCCGCCGTCGAGGCTGAACTGGCCGGAGGTGACGAGGTGTTCGACTCGGGTGGCCATCAGAGCACCACCACCGAGCGCAGCACGTCGCCGTGGTGCATCCGCTCGAACGCCTTCTCCACCTCGTCGAGCTGGATGGTCTCGGTGACGAACGCCCCGAGGTCCAGGCGCCCTTGCAGATGCAGGTCGATCAGCATGGGGAAGTCGCGGGAGGGCAGGCAGTCGCCGTACCAGCTCGACTTGAGCGATCCGCCGCGGCCGAAGACGTCGAGCAGCGGCAGTTCGAGCTTCATCTCCGGGGTGGGCACGCCGACGAGGACGACCGTGCCGGCAAGGTCGCGGGCGTAGAAGGCCTGCTTGTACGTCTCCGGGCGGCCGACCGCCTCGATGACGACGTCGGCGCCGAAGCCGCCGGTCAGCTCGCGGATGGCCTCGACCGGGTCGGTCTCGCGCGAGTTGACGGTGTGGGTGGCGCCCATCGACCGGGCGGTCTCCAGCTTGCGGTCGTCGATGTCGACGGCGATGATCCGCGCCGCTCCGGCCAGCTGCGAACCGGCGACGGCCGCGTCACCGACGCCGCCGCAGCCGATGACGGCGACCGTGTCGCCCCGGCCGACGTTGCCCGTGTTGATCGCGGCGCCGATGCCGGCCATGACACCGCAGCCGAGCAGCCCCGCCACCTGCGGGGCGACCTCCGGGGCGACCTTGGTGCACTGTCCGGCGGCGACCAGCGTCTTCTCGGCGAAGGCGCCGATGCCGAGGGCCGGGGAGAGCTCCTGGCCGGTCGAGGCGAGGGTCATCTTCTGCCCGGCGTTGTGGGTGTCGAAGCAGTACCAGGGCCGCCCGCGCAGACAGGCCCGGCACTTCCCGCACACCGCGCGCCAGTTGAGGATCACGAAGTCGCCGGGCTCGACGTCGGTGACGCCGTCGCCGACCGCCTCGACCACGCCCGCGGCCTCATGGCCGAGCAGGAACGGGAAGTCGTCGCTGATGCCGCCCTGCTTGTAGTGCAGGTCGGTGTGGCACACCCCGCAGGCCTGGACGGCCACGACCGCCTCTCCGGGGCCGGGGTCGGGCACGACGATCGTCTCGATGCGCACCGGCTCGTCCTTGCCGGGTGCGATCACACCGCGTACTTCCTGCGCCATCGCGCTGACTCCTTCGTCGGCCGGATCCGTCCCTTCCGACCCTACGCGTGACTGATCGGTAAGGGGCACGGATCGGCCACCTCAGACGCATGATCACGAGTTCGCCCACCGGCGAAATACCGGGCACCGCACGAGGCCCGAGCCGTAGCCTGAACGCTCCGCCCGACGCCGAAGGAGCGACGTGAGCCTCGCAGCGACCGATACCGCCGTGCCTCCCTGGCGGCTGCTCCTCGGATACGTCCGGCCGCACCGCTGGTCCCTGGCCGCCGGTGCCGTGCTCTCGCTGGTCACCGGGGCGACCGGGCTGCTGCTGCCGCTGGTGGCCAAGGGCCTGATCGACGACCTGTCGCACGACCGGGCCATCACCGGGGCGCTGCTGGCGATGTCGGCGCTGGTGCTGGCCAACGCGGTGATAGGGGCGCTGGGTTCGTACGTACTGCAGCGCACCGCCGAGTCGGTGGTGCTCGGGGCGCGGCGCGCGCTGTCGTCGTATCTGCTGCGGCTGCGGATCACGGCCGTGGACCGCAGCGAACCCGGGGATCTGATGGCCCGCATCACCTCCGACACGACGCTGCTGCGCCAGGTCACCACCAACTCGCTGGTCGGTCTGGGCACCGGTGGTCTCACCCTCGTCGCGACGATCGTGATGATGGGCCTGGTGGATGTCGTGCTGCTGGGCGTCACGCTGGCCGTGATCGCGGGTGCGGGGGTGATCCTCGGCGTGATCGTGCCGCGTATCAACAAGGCGAGCCGGCGGGCGCAGGACGCGGTGGGTGTCATGGGTGCCTCGCTGGAACGGGTCCTCGGCGCCCTGCGCACCGTGAAGGCGTCCGGTGCCGAGCACCGGGAGGAGGTCACGCTGCACGAGGCGGCCGAGGAGTCCTGGCGGCAGAGCGTGCGGGCGGCCAGGTGGTCGGCGGCCGCGGGCAACACCGCGGGGCTCTCCATGCAGGTCGCCTTCATCACGGTGCTCGCGGTGGGCGGCGCGCGCGTCGCGACCGGCGCCGTCGACGTGGGCACGCTGGTCGCGTTCCTGCTGTACGTCTTCTACCTGATGTCGCCGATACAGCAGGTCGTCGGCGCCGTCACGCAGTACCAGACGGGTGCCGCGGCCCTCACCCGCATACAGGAGGCGCTGCGCCTGCCCGCCGAGCCGTCCACCCGGTTCGCGCCGCGGCCCTCCCCCGGCGAGCGACCCGCCGCCCTCGCCTTCGACGACGTCCGCTTCCGCTATGCCGAGGACCTGCCGTACGTCCACCACGGCGTGACGTTCGCCGTGCCCGCGCAGGGCATGACGGCGTTCGTGGGCCCGTCCGGCGCCGGCAAGACCACCGTCTTCTCGCTGATCGAGCGGTTCTACGACCCCGACTCCGGCGTGATCACGCTCGACGGCCGGGACCTGTCCGACTGGGAGCTGCCCCGGCTGCGGGCCTCGATCGGCTACGTGGAGCAGGACGCGCCGGTCCTGTCGGGCTCGCTGCGGGACAACCTGCTGCTGGGCAACCCGGAGGCGGACGAGGACGCGCTCGCGCGAGTGCTGAAGACGACCCGTCTCGACGGTCTGGTGTCCCGGCTGCCCGCGGGGCTCGACACGCTCGTCGGGCACCGCGGCACCAAGCTGTCGGGCGGTGAGCGGCAGCGCGTCGCCATCGCCCGCGCCCTGCTGCGCCGCCCCCGGCTGCTGCTGCTCGACGAGGCGACCTCGCAGCTGGACGCGGTGAACGAGGCGGCGCTGCGCGACACCGTCGCGGACGTGGCCCGTACGACCACGGTCCTCGTCGTGGCGCACCGGCTGTCCACGGTGACGATGGCCGACCGGATCGTGGTGATGGACGCGGGCCGGGTCCGGGCCGTCGGCACCCACCGCGAACTCGTGACCTCCGACCCGCTCTACGCGGAGCTGGCGGCGACCCAGTTCCTGGCGGCGGCCGACTGAGCCGCCCGGGTGAGGACCGGTGGCCCGGCTGCGCTTGCCGAGCCCGGCGGGCGGGAGGAAGCTCAGGGGGTGAGGCTTCTCGCGGCCCGCTCCCCGTCGGGTCGCGGCCCTTCGAAGGAGGTCATCATGGGAACCGCGGCAGACCCCGCCTTCGACCGAGAGATCCTGCGCCGGGGCGTGGAAGGACAGACCCCGGAGATGCTGCTCTCCCTCTACGCCGACGACGCGGAACTCCGCATCGTGGACCGCACGACCCAGCCCAGTCACCCCAAGGTCCTGCACGGCCGGGACGAGATCGGCCGGATGCTGGAGGACGTCTACAGCCGCGACATGACGCACAAGCTGGAGAGGTGCGTCGTCCAGGGCGACGAGGCCGCCTACAGCGAGAGCTGCCAGTACGCGGACGGCGTGCGCGTCCTGTCCGAGTCCATGATCTCGCTGCGCGGCGGAAAGATCACCGAGCAGACCCTGATCCAGGCCTGGGACGAGTAGGGTCCGCCCGGCGTGTGATCAGCGCATCCAGGCGCTGTAGGACATCACGTCGCCCTTCTTGACGCCGTACTCCGGTTCGTCGGCGGTGAAGGTGCTCTCCAGGCCGAGGACGGCACCGGTGGCCGGGTCCGTGATCAGCATGTGGCGGACGCCGGAGCCGTCGTACACGTACGCCTGGCCGCGCCGGCCCAGCCGGTCGGTCACCTGGCCGACCGGCCGCAGCCCCTCGGCGTCGGCCAGGAGCCGGACGAGCGCCGCGGTCTCCCGGGCGCCGAGGGTCCAGTGGTCGAGCAGTACCTCGACGGCGTCGAGCAGTTGGGGCGTGGTCAGCGGCCCGTCGTCGTACTGGGCCTCCGTCAGGTAGGCGCGCAGCCGCGCGGGGTCGCTCGGCGGAGGGGACTTGGGCGGTGCGTCACTCCAGCTCGGCGGATAGGTCCGGTCACTGATCACGTGTCCGTCGTCGACGAGGTGGGGCTCGCCGCCCGCGGCGGAGAGGACCGGGCGGCCCGGATGCCTCGGGTCGGTGGCCACGACGAGCTCGGTGTGACTGGCATCGGCCCGCCAGCGCACGATGCGTTCCTCGGGCAGGGTGATCGGGGGCTTGTCGTCCGACATGCCCAGGCTCCAGGACTGCACGTGGGTGCCCTTGCGCAGGCGGGGCGAGCCGTCCGCCGCGGCCTGCTCGGCCCGTTCGGCCAGCCGGTCCAGGGGCACGGGGGTGGAGCCGGCCCGCACCACCAGCGGGCGGGGCGCGGCGACGGCCGGAGTGGTGTCCGGTCCGCTCAGCACGAGGGTGAGGGTCAGGGCGGCGACGACGGCCGTGGCCACGAGCCCCCAGGCCAGCCGGGGCCGGCCCGGGCCGGGCAGCAGGCGGCGGGAGGGCCGTTCACGCAGCAGACGTTCGAGCCGGCGCTCGGCGTCGTGGTCCAGGGGTCCGTCGCCGAGGTGGGGGCCGTCGTGCGGCACCGGGTTGGCGCCGCGGAGCAGTTCGAGTTCGTCAGCCATGGCCGTGTTCCTTCGGGGCGGTCATGCGGGCGGCGGGCCGGGGGCACGGGGAGCCGGCCGTGGGTGCCGAGGTACGGAGCCGGATCTCACCAGCCGTCACTTCCCCGCTCCTGAGGCAGGTTCGGGCGGCGAAGACGCGGCGTGGCAGGCAGGGGCCACCGCTCGTCGCGGACGACGCGTCAGTCATCGTCCCGCCCTCCCATGGAGTGCGCGCCGGCCGTGGCCTGCTCGGGGGCCATGCGGTCGATCTCGGCTCTCAGCCGGCGGCGGGCGCGGTGCAGCCGCATGGCGGCGGCCCGGCCGCCGCAGCCGAGGGCCACCGCGACCTCGTCGATGCCGAGTTCCTCCCAGGCCGTCAGGCGCAGCACCTCCTGGTCGGCCGCGGAGAGGCGGGACAGCGCCTCGTGGACCCAGGCGCCGGGTACGTCGGCCTCGGGGCCCGTCGCGATGTGCCGCCCGTGCGCGGTGTCGTCGTTGCCGAGCCGGTCGACGAGCCGGCGGCGGCGGCCGTGGCCGCGTACCGCGTTGGCCAGGCAGTTGCGTGCCACGCCGTACAGCCAGGGCAGCGGGGAGGGCGGCAGGTCGGCCCGGCGCCGCCAGGCGACCGTGAACACCTCCGCCACCACTTCCTCCACCTCGCCGGCCCGCCCCTCCAGTCGCCGTGCGACATAGCGGCTGACCGCCCAGTAGTGCTCGCGGTAGGCAGCGGCGAAGATCTCGTCGTTGCTCATGTCCCGTTCGTGTCCGGCACCTTCTCGATCGTCACACCCGTTTTCGTGATTCTCGTCGCGTGCGTGCAGTGTGACGTCCGGGCGGGGCTCGGACACAGGCGGGGTATGAGGCACCTCAAGTGGCTGACGACCACGGACCACAAGACGATCGGCACGCTGTATCTGGCGACGTCGTTCGCGTTCTTCGTCATCGGTGGCGTGATGGCACTGTTCATGCGCGCCGAGCTGGCCCGGCCGGGTCTGCAGATCATGTCGAACGAGCAGTTCAACCAGGCGTTCACGATGCACGGCACGATCATGCT